>JAIOQY010000198.1 GCA_021108435.1 Candidatus Aegiribacteria sp. | reverse complement strand
ATATCTCACCAGAGTTACTACTGCAACGGCGCATAAGACACTCGCATACTGCGTTATGCTCAATCGTCCTTCCTTGAAGTATATATAATACATCTGCGTTGATCTCATTCGCATGCCTTGTCTGCGAGCGCTTCTGCACCGTTTCGTTACGCAACCTGGTGAAATATGCGGATTGAATATATGTTGAGGTAGCATAGTAAATAATTACTGCTGAAACTACTGAAGGGTTGATTGAAAATCATGATTGCTGAAATTGAAAGAGCAGCAAGAGAAGCGGGAGCTATTCTGCTTGAAGCTGCTTCGACCGGTATCCAGGTCTCGAAGAAGGAAAATCATGAACTTGTAACTACGGCTGACCTGATGTCTGAAAAATTTCTGCAAAAACGGCTCTCAGAGATAGAACCGTCGGCAGGATTCCTCGGAGAAGAGAGCTGGACAGGCGATTATCCCGACCCTCCTTTCTGGGTGGTTGATCCGCTTGACGGAACCAACAATTACGCTCACGGATATCCGGTGTTTTCGGTCAGTATCGCTTTCTGGAATGGTTCATCGATTGAGGCAGGCTGTATCTATGATCCTTCGAGGAATGAACTTTTCTCCGCCTCCCGCGGAAAAGGCGCCAGACTGAATGATTCCGTAATAACAACAACGGATACAGACAGGCTTTCGGGCTGTATCCTGGCTACCGGTTTTCCGTATCACAGGAAATCGGACAATCTTGGCGTAAACCTTGAAATCCTGAAATACTTCCTCGGAAGGGTACAGGGAATACGAAGGGGCGGATCTGCCGCCCTGGATCTGGCTTATGTTGCCGCGGGCCGGCTTGACGGCTTCTGGGAGGAGCATCTGAAACCATGGGATATGGCAGCAGGAGCTCTTATTGTCAGGGAAGCTGGCGGAGAAATTTCTTCCTTCGCTAGCAAGCATTGGGATATATTTTCTGCGGGGATAGTGGCTTCAGGTAAATCGATCCATCCGGAGATTCAGAGTGGTGTCAAATTGTCAGGTTAGAATCCCAGATTCAGCCCTGCATAGAACATGTTGATTCCACTAACTTCATTATCGGAGGAAAGCGGTTTTGTGTGCTTGAACTCACCAAAAATGCTCAGAGGTATCATTGGAGGTTCAAATGATACTCCCACCACTCCATGTATTCCGGGGTGAACATGGTCGTAAGGATCCATAGCCATTGCTCCTCCAGTTTCCTCGTTTACAACCTGCATCAGAACATCCGCGTCGCTGAATAGTATGTGCGCTCCGCCGCCTCCGCCG
Organism: Candidatus Aegiribacteria sp.; assembly: GCA_021108435.1. NCBI lineage: Bacteria > Pseudomonadati > Candidatus Aegiribacteria > Candidatus Aegiribacteria sp. The sequence goes on along the minus strand of JAIOQY010000198.1, from coordinate 80,320 downwards.
ATATAGGGCTTCAGCGGGAGCGCTCCTATCGGAATCATTACTTTCATTGTTGCGGCGAGGTCTATGTCATGAAATTTTGCTGTGTACTCACCCATCATCTCGGTGGAGATATTCTCAGGAGACCATCCCATTTCGTTTTCAAGGTAGTCTATTAAACCCAGACTGTCTCCCTCAAAATTATAGCCATACTCATCTTCTATGTACGTCTCAAGATAGTTGTACAGAGTGATGTCGCTTTCACTTCCCGCATATGTTCCACTGATCTCAAATACGACAAGGCTCAGGAGCGGAAAACTGATCTGTCCTCCGTACACCGCGCTTGAAGCGCTCTGACCGGTTCTGGGGTCATCACCGCTGTAGTGACCAATTCTTCCACCGAATCGCACTCCGGCAAATGCAGTACCACAAACAAGTAAAACTATCAGAAAAATCCTCACTGCGTTCTCCTTTCGATTTATCCTTTTCGCTTCAATGCAAGATAAAACCTCTGAGAGCTTTTTGTTAAGACAGTTTCCAATAACTGTTTCCTGGAAACCATTCTCTCAAAGTTATATTGAATATGTACTGATCGTATAGCTGTTGCCAAGCAATCTCCTGAACAATCAGGAACAGCAGGAGCTATGAAATACGCGAGGTATGCCGTTCCGGAAACAATCGGACACTTGACCTTATGTGATGAAGCTTGTTAAGTTCATAGTATGTTGTTGTATAGTCATTATTCATTTCAGGTTTACTTAAGCAAAGGAGATATTAACGTATGAAAACTTCTTTTCCGGTTCTTTTACTGATTGCATCCATCGCCCTTACATCGGGTCAGTCGAATATGGTCAGCTGGCAATCTTTCTACGGGGCGGCAGGTGATCTTCCAGAAGTTAACGTACTCGAATCAAGCCCCGATCATATGATTGCCGAGATATCAATTCCCGGATTCAGGCTGTACGATTATCCCGGAGGCGGCAGATTCTGGGACTGCGTCAGTCTACCAGAATGCTATTCTCAGGGTGACATCGGTCTGCCCGATCTTCCTTCAGTGCCAAGGATGTTCGCTCTCCCATTCGGAACTGAAGCAGCTGTTACAGTTGAAGATGTCTCTTCAACAGTATACCACAATATGGAGATTCTTCCCAGACAGATACCGGAAATCGATATGGCACACGATCAATTCGAGTTCAGAATAAACGACGAGTTCTACAGCGGCAGCGAGGTCTTCCCGGCCTCCTACGCAAATATCGATAATGAAGGCATATGGTCAGGCCTGAATGTCGCGAGGCTTGTATTCAATCCTTTCCGCTTCAACCCTTCTACGGGCGATCTTGAAGTCGTCCACAGCATCACCATCAGGGTAGATTTTGTGGGAACCCCCGGTGAGCTTGCCAATCCTGTCAACCCCTCCATGATTCCAATGATGAAGCAAAGCGTTATCAACTGGAGTACTTTCGAGAACGCGGCAGCTCCTCTCGACAGCGGGCGCGATGACGGTGTTGAGTACGTTTTCGTCTGCTCGGAAAGCAATGTGGACTGGGTGTCCGATCTCTTCGAGACTCATCATTATCTCGGTCTCAGGGTCAGGGTGGAAACTTTAGCCAGCCCTTCCAATCCGGATTTGATCAAGGCCGCGATTACAGATAATTATGACACCGGCATATTGAAATTTGCCTGTATTGTCGGTACCCATGCCGAGATGCCTTCATACAGCTGGACCGGCATAATCAGTGATTACTGGTTCGCATGCTTAACCGCTGGTGATAACTACCCCGAAATAGGTGTTGGCAGGCTGACCGGTGACTCCACGCAGATCGTAGCGCAGGTTACAAAAATCATAGATGGTTACATGAATTACAGTTTCGATGATTCCAGAACAACCGATATCATTCCAAGCGAGGCTGTTCTAGCAGCACACCAACAGGATTATCCCGGCAAATACACCCAGTGCTGCAACGAGATAGCTGCATATCCCTACAGCCTGTGCGACCTGACCTTCACCAAGGTATATCCTCCTGAAGACGGAACTAATGCAGATGTTTCGACCGCCATCAACAACGGAATCGGAACAGTTACGTACAGAGGACATGGAAGCACCACAGCCTGGGTATGGTCTGCTCCCATACAATGGGATGCCTCCGACATCGATGCCCTGACAAATACATTCATGCCGCCAGTTTTCAACATAGCATGCGACAACGGAGAATATCAGAGCTCGAGCACCTGTCTTTCAGAATCCTGGCAGTGGGCGGAAAATGGCGCAAGCGGAAACCTCGGCGCAACCCAATCATCGGGGACTCTTGCCAACCATGATTATATCAAGCAGATCTATATTGCTCTTTATGACACCGGTACTTTTCGCATAACGGACGCAACCAACACCGGCGCGGTTTACATAATAGAAAATCAAGGTACATGGGGCATTAATAATGCCAGAATGTACATATGGTTTGGTGATCCGGCCATGGATATCTGGACATTTGATACAGAGGGAGAGCCTGGTGCGCTTCTAATCTCCGCGCCTGCCAATATCTTCTCCGGAAATCAGGATATAACCATTACTGTTACCGACGGTTCTTCCCCTGTTGAAGGAGCAAACGTTACAATTACTGACGGTGTTGATAATTACGGCACAGGAATGACCTGCTACGAAGAGGCTGTAACCAATTCATCAGGCCAGGTTACCATTAACATCACAGTCCCTGAAAGCGGAACGATTCATATAGGCGCGTTCCTTCATGATTACAATTACGATCTTCATTATATCATTATCGGTACGGGAGTTTCTGACTCCCAGGGTGATGCTGATATCTTCTTGTTTGACCGACCTGTTCCCAATCCGATTACAGTAAGCGCCTCTATCGGTTTCAGTCTTCCCGGCGCCGGCAATGTGGAGCTTGCCGTATATGATGTTTCCGGTCGCATGGTCGAGACCATTCTTGACGGCTCGCTTGAGTCAGGCAGCCACTCCATACAGTGGACGCCTGGTTCTCAAATTGCAAGCGGTGTCTACTTCATCCGCCTTACTACCAACGATGGAACTCTGACAAGACAGGCAATGGTTATCAGATAAGCTGACAATATTACTTAAGCTGAAGGCGGGTCGATTGGCCCGCCTTTTCTATTCAGTGATTCAGGCTTATCTATCAGGATACCTGAGTAGCATATCCTATTCGAAATGGAGATTCTTTTGGTCTACAAAACCGGTTTTGACAACGAGAAATACCTTGAAGAACAATCGCGTGAGATCCTTTCAAGAGTACAAAGCTCTGATAATCGTCTTTACCTTGAATTCGGCGGGAAGATCATGTATGACCATCATGCTTCCAGAGTTCTCCCCGGTTACGATTCGAATGTTAAAATTCGGCTTCTGGAGAAACTCCGTGACAGAGCGGAAATCATACTCTGTATCTATGCCGGAGACATAGAGAAAAGGAAGATCAGAGGAGACTTCGGTATAACCTACGACGCAGATGCCCTGATGCTCATCGACGGCTTTCGCTCAAGAGGAATCGATCTCAGAGGTGTTGTAATAACAAGATTTGAAAATCAGCCTTCGGCAATCTCTTTCGAGAATCGTCTTAAACGCCGGGATATAGATGTTTTCAGACATTACTACACAAAGGGTTATCCAACTGATATTGATCTTATCGTGAGCCCTGAAGGCTATGGGAGAAACGATTATATAGAGCCATTTAAACCCCTTGTAGTTGTTACAGGACCAGGGCCGGGGAGTGGAAAACTTGCAACCTGCCTTTCACAGCTTTACCATGATCATAGAAACGGGATCTGTTCGAATTACGCAAAATTTGAAACCTTCCCTATTTGGAATCTTCCCTTAAAGCATCCTGTCAATGCCGCTTATGAAGCGGCAACTGCCGATCTGCGGGATGTTAATCTGGTGGATCCTTTTCATCTGGATGCTTACGGAGAGGTTGCCATTAACTACAATCGTGATGTTGAGGCTTTTCCTCTGCTCAAGCGCATACTGGAAAGAATAACGGGAGACATATCTCCTTACGCTTCTCCTACTGATATGGGTGTAAACAGAGCGGGATTCGGCATAACGGATGATGAGGTTGTGAGAAAAGCGGCAATGCAGGAAATTATCAGAAGATACTTCCGCTACAGCTGCGAATATGTAATGGGGCTGGCGGATAAGAGTACAGTACAGAAAGTAGAACTTCTGATGCGCAACTTCGAGCTGTCGCCTTCCTGCAGACCTGTTGTGGAACCTGCTCTCGAACGTATGCGCTTAAAGGAATCCGAGGAAGGCATCGATAACGGAAAAGCAGCGGCTCTTCTTCTTAAAGACGGCAGCTTTGTCACGGGTACCGGTTCCGATCTGATGCATGCATCCGGAGCTCTTATTCTGAATGCGGTCAAGAAACTGGCAGGGATCAGCAAAGAGGTTCATCTTCTCTCTCCGGCCACTATCGATTCCATTCGAGAGCTTAAGAAAGTAATGGAAATTCCCACCCTCAATCTCGACCTTGAGGAGGTTCTTATCGCCCTGAGTGTTAGTTCTGCGACTTCCGAAGCAGCAGCAAGCGCAATGAAAAAGCTTTTCGAACTCAGAGGCTGTGAAGCTCATCTTACGCATATGCCCTCTCCGGGAGACGGAAACGGTTTAAGAAATCTCGGGATAAATGTAACTTCCGATCCTGTTTTCAGCAGTGAGAAATTATATGTGAACTGATACTTCAATATTATCCTGGACTTGACCTTTTACAATAATTGTCTGATTATTGCCCTGTCGTTTGCTGCGCTTTCATTTGCGCAGCCCGTAGTAACGCAGGTTACCGGACCGGAAGCGATAAAAGACAAATGTGTTCTATTCCTCCTTCCGGTCGGTTATGCTTTGCGTTTAACCTGTACCTGGAAGGAGTTTCTGGTTTGCGAGACTATGAAACTGTAGTAATCTGGAATGCCAGTATTCCCGAGGTTGAAATCGAAAAAGAGCACAATCGTGTTGTTGAGATTATCAAAGGGAATAAAGGCGAGTACAAAGGCTCTGACAAATGGGGGCGGCGAATGCTTGCCTATCCTATTAAGAAACAGACCGAAGGAATCTACCATTTCATCAGATGGAATGGAGAAACTGACGTCATCGGTTCAATCGACAAACATCTGAGAATTCACGAAGGCTGTATCAGGTATGCAACGCTTCGCTCTGATGATGAGGCAGTGGCTTCAGTCAATTCGTATGAAGACTTTGACCGCGTCGACGAGGAGGTGGAAGTCAGTGATGGATCTGAGGATGCCTAATATCAATAAGGTTATCATCTCTGGAAACCTGGTCAGAGACCCTGACGCAAGAATTCTCGAAAATGGAACACATCTCGCAAAGATGTCTATCGCCAATAACCAGCGTTACCGTGACAGGAATGGTGAGTGGCAGGAAAAGACCTGCTATGTAAATATCATTGCCTGGAGAAAGACAGCTGAACTTGTCGGTGAATTCTGTCGGAAGGGCTCTCCCGTTTTGGTGGAGGGTGAACTTGTTTACAATTCATGGGAAGACAGAGACGGAAACCAGAGGAGCAGACTGGAAATAAATGCCAGAAGGATTCAATTCCTTGAGCGCAGAGACCAGGATTCCTCTTATCAGGACATTCCGAATGAACAGAACCAGAAGGGTTCTTCCGATGGTAATGAACTATCCGAGTCTAAACCTATGACTCCGGATGATGACATTCCGTTCTAGATATCATGACTGTACCTCACGAAATGCCTGAACTTAATTACATCCTTTTCACAGGCACTGTGGAACGTATCGAACAACTATCTCTTACCAGGTTCAATATCTTTGTGATCAGGTTTGAAGTTGAGAATACGGTAACTTTTTCCACCGGAACAGCAGACTCAAGGAAGACATCTTCTATTCTCTCAGTTGAGGCATGGGGTAACCTGGCAGAGGAAATAGACAGGCGGATAAAGAGCGGTTCTACCGTTCTGGTTGAGGGCAGTCTTGTCAGCAGATCGTACGAAGACAGATCAAAGGGATTACATCACAGGATGGTCGTAAAAGCAACCAGCGTTGAATCGCTGGGAGCCAGATCATAAAGACCAGCAGGAGGAACTGATTTGGTCACAAAAAAAAGAATGAAGAAAAGCAGCAGCAAATTCGGACGTAAAAAGAAGTGCCGTTTTTGCGGAAATCCACAACTGGAAATATCATACAAGAACGATAAGATGCTCCAGAGACATATCTCCGACAGAGGGAAAATCATCGCCAGAAGAGTAACTGGTAACTGTGCGAAACATCAGAGAAGAATCGCGAATGCCATCAAGGTGGCAAGATTCTTTGCCTTGCTCCCCTATGTAAGAGAACACTACAGATAAGGTCGTCTGCAGGCTCAGAAAAATGGAACAGATTTTAAAGAGGGCACGGACAGGATTATTCGGAATCATAGCTCTGGGTATTATTTTAATTCTGATGGGCATACCTTTTGTGGGAATGACTATTATGACGATAATGCTTTCGCTTTCGAATTCTCGAAGATCATTGCCGCTGGCGGTTGTTACTCTTGTCGGTGTATATCTGATATCGGATTTCACCGGAGCATTGATAACTGCAACCGGTTCAGGTTTGCTTGCCGCTGGAATCAGGTCAGGAAGAAGCCTTGAGTTCTCAACCATGTTTGCTTCCGGGGCAGCAGCCATAACATCGATCTTCGGAACTATATTGATACCCGATCAATCACTTATATCTCAGGAAAATATGGAAGCGCTGTCACAGATCTACAGATCGGCTGGTTTAAGCTCTTCTGAGGTTGCGACGATCCTTAATATTTTCCTGTACATCCTGCCATCTCTACTGGCTATATGGGCGGTTAGCGGTACTGTAGCAGCTGCATTTGCTGTCCGGTCAGTAAATCAACGCAGGAAAGATTCGTTTAAAATCATCACTCAGGGAATGGAAATCCGGCTTGGTCTTCTCCCCGCATGGATCCTGATAGCTGCTCTTTCAGTTAATCTTGCCGGCGGAGGGCTTCCACCATACGTTCAACAGGCAGCTGTAAATATCTCTATTTTCATGATTCTGCCGTATTCTCTGGTTGGTTTCGGTATCTTCAGGATTGCACTGCGCAGTTTCCCAATGCTTCTTCTGGCGGCTGTTCCGCTTGCGATCATTTTTCCCCCTGCAGCGATATGCATTCTTGTACTGACTGGTATAATGGATACATGGTTTGATTTCAGACTGCGACTGAAAAAATATTTTGAAAGGAAAACACAGGAATGAAAGTACTTCTAATGAAAAGTGTTGAAGATCTGGGTACTGGAGGTGATGTTGTTAATGTCGCCAATGGTTATGCGAGAAATTTCCTGTTTCCCAGAAATCTGGCGATAAAGGCAACTCCTTCAGCAGTAAAATCCGCTCAGTTCTATCACGCCAAAGCTCTTGAAGAACAGGCAGAGACCATCAATCAATCAGAACAGCTTGCTGAGAAGCTCAAGGGTTTCATTATTGAAATCGCTGCTTCTGCTGATGATAACGGACATCTTTACGGAAGTATCACCGAGAAGCAGATCTCTTCAGTTCTGAAAGAGGCAGGATTTGACATAGACGCTGAACACGTTCTTCTGAGTGAGCATATAAAAGAAACGGGTGAATTCCCCATTTCAGTGAAAGTATACGGTGACATTCGCTCGGAAATTCTCGTAAAGATATTACCTGAAGCGGATTAGTCTTCTTGCGAATCCTTGCAGTAGAAACATCGTGCGACGATTCCGCGGTTGCATTGCTTGAAGACAGCAGTGTAATCGCGGAGAGGATATACAGTCAGAGTGTTCATTCGAATCATGGTGGTGTAGTTCCTGAACTCGCCTCCAGACAGCACATTGAGATTCTTCCGGGTATTGTGAAGGAAGTGCTTTCAGAATCCGGAATAAAAACTCTCCGGGAAATTGATGCTTTCGCAGCAACAGCGGGACCGGGACTTGTAGGCTCCCTTCTCGTAGGACTATCCTGGACTAAAGCCGCTGCCTTTGCATCCGGGAAGCGATTTCTCGGAATTAATCACCTTTCAGCTCACCTTCATACTCATTATACAGCACATGATTCTGTAGAATTTCCAGCAGTTGCCCTGCTGGTTTCCGGCGGTCACACTTGTCTTTTCAACATGAAATCCTGGGCCCGGGCAGTTCTTCTTGGTTCAACAAGAGACGATGCGGCAGGAGAAGCTTTCGACAAGACGGCAAAACTTGCAGGTCTTGGATATCCTGGCGGTGAAGCTCTTGAAAAGGCTGCTATCGATGGAAATCCTGATAAAGTATCTCTGCCTTCTCCTCTGTCAGACCCGGCTCTTCCGGAGTTCAGTTTCAGCGGCCTCAAGACAGCGGTAAGACTGCAATGGGAAAGCGGCGCTGACCTTGCGGATCTTGCGGCTTCCTTTCAGAAGGTCGTTGTTGATATCCTTGTTTCGAAACTGCTTTTTCAGGCGGACCGTTCAGGCGCGGTAAGTATCCTTGCGGCTGGCGGTGTTACTGCTAATAATCTGCTTAGAACACGATTGAGAGAAGAGTGTGCTAAACGGGGAATTACCCTCTTCCTGCCTGAAAAGAAGTATACCATGGATAACGCTGTTATGGTTGGAAGAGCTGCTTTCGCCGTCCTTCGCGAGGAGCCATCCTCTTGTTCCTCTCTGTCATGCAACGCATTCTCAAGATGGTCTGGTACAATTCTTAAAGCGCTATGCTGTACGTAGCCCGGATCCATCACATTCGCTACGAGTACTTATGCTGATCCGGGCTAACTCAAGCAGATCCATGCTGTTATAATCATGCAGGTTCACCTTTTGTATCAGGGAGAATAGTATGGATTATAATTCTAATACAGCGCAGGGTATTGATATTGTAAGTATCAGCAGAATAAGGAAAGCTGTTCAGCGAAGTGGAAAGAGATTTCTGCACCGTATATTTACGTCGGACGAGCTTCTTCTCCATACTGATTACGGTCTTCTTGCAACACGTTTCGCAGCAAAGGAAGCTTTTTTCAAGGCACTGGGCACCGGTATTTCCGGGGGGGTCCGATGGCATGATTTCTCTCTGCCTCCTGAAACTGAAGCCTCTCTCAGACCGGAAGTAACAGGAGTATCATACGATTTGCTTGAGGGACGGAGAGTACTTGTCAGTGTTTCAAAGACAACAAGGACTGCAGTAGCAATAATTGTGCTTGAGGGGGATGGAGAATCGGGATGAGATACTGGGTTACACCGTTCGAAATGTCGAAATTCGATGCCAGGGCTGTTAAGGCAGGTACTCCTGGTGATGTTCTGATGGAGAGGGCAGGTACGGCCGCTGCTATCGTCGCGATGGCAATGACACAACCTGACAAGGGACATATTCAGGTCTGGTGCGGTCCTGGAAATAACGGAGGAGATGGGCTTGTTCTTGCTCGACAGTTGAAGAAAAGGGGTTATGAAGTCTGCGCTGTTCTTGCAACGACGCCGGGAAAGAGCCTTTCTCATAATTGTCAGTCCAATCTTGGCCGATTTGTTCAGTCCGGAGGGAAAGTTCTTGCTCCGCAGAAGCTGAACGATCTGCCTGACTCTCCTGCTCTGGTGGTTGATTCTCTTCTTGGCACAGGTTTTAGTGGCAAACTGAAAGACGTTTTTGCCGAGTGTACCGACATTATAAGACATAGCCATTGCAAAGTACTCGCAATTGATACTCCCACAGGTGTTAACGGCAAAACCGGTTCTGTTGATCCTCATACTCCGCGAGCAGATACTACTGTGACTTTCGCGGCACCCAAGGCGGGGCTGCTTCTCCCTCCGGGGTGCGGCTATACAGGAAATCTTCTGGTACCCGACATCGGAATAGATATCGATCATAACAAAAAGCAGATGGTTCTCGGGCTGAGTGACGCCTTTACTCTTCTGCCTGATCGACCTGCAGACGCTCATAAGGGAACTTTTGGCAGACTTCTACTCATCGGGGGTTCCGAGAATATGCCGGGAGCTCCTCAACTTATGTCTCTTGGTGCTCTCAGATCCGGCGCAGGGCTTGTTTTTCTATCTGTTCCTCTTCCAGCCAATACTTTCATTTCCGGAAGAATTCCCGAGGTTATCAGTTCCTACTTCCTCCCGGGAGATCCCTCTGGTCTGCCTAAGTATGATGAGTTCGACGCCATCGCCATAGGCCCGGGTATGGGAAACAGTCCCGCTACCATGAAAATCGTTTCCTACATACTGCAGAACTGGAAGGTTCCTCTTGTGCTTGATGCTGACGCTCTCAATGTCCTGAATGATCCTGTTAGCCAGTTAAGTGAATACAAAGGGTCTCTTTTGTTAACGCCGCACCCCGGAGAGCTTTCCAGAATGACGAAATGTAACGCATCGAATATCGGGAGCAGGTCAAAAGCTGCCGCGAAATTATCTGCTTCTTCTGGAGCAGTTGTACTCCTAAAGGGGAAACCTTCCATGGTTTTCAGTCCTGATGGAGAATGTTGTCTGATTCCTACAGGGAACACCGGTCTGGCTACAGGAGGGAGCGGTGATGTTCTTACCGGTATTACATCCTCGCTTATGGCACAGGGACTGAAACCTTTTGAAGCAGCCATACTCGGCGCATATGTACACGGACTGTCGGCTGATATTGCAATTGAACATTGTTCAGAGAGATCGCTGATTCCCTCCGATGTGATTTCAAATATGGGAAGGGCATTCCGGACAATTGAAAATGGCAGCCGCAGTGAACTGCTTACACCCGGAGGAAAATGGAGAAGTGAATATGCTCATTAACAGGGCAGAAGCTCTGGAACTGCTTGAGAACAATCTGGGAAACATCAATCTCATTCGGCACTGCCTTGCCTCTGAGGCCGTCCTCCGCGCCCTCGCCATAGACAGAGGAGAAGATCCCGATCTCTGGGGAATGACCGGTCTGCTTCATGATATTGATTACGAACTCACTTCAGACGAACCTGAGAAGCACGGTATGGTCGCAGCGGAGATGCTGGCTGATTACCTCCCTTCCGAATCGATCCACGCTATCCAGTCTCACAACTCGGAGTACACAGGAATAGAAAGAGAATCTGATTTCGACTATCTTCTTGCGGCGGGTGAATCCATCACCGGCCTTATAGTCGCTGTTGCTCTTGTATACCCGGACAGGAAGCTGGCTTCAGTCAAACCGAAATCCGTTCTTAAAAGGATGAACATGTCAGCATTCGCCAGATCTGTTCCCAGAGATACGATCAGGGACTGTTCAAAGGCCGGATACGATCTTGATGTTTTTGTCGGTATTGCGCTTGTCGCCATGAAAGGAATTGCTGAAGACATAGGCCTGTAGTCTTTTTAATAGTACCTGCTTCTGAAATATGTCATCATACTGGATACGTATTCTCTGAATGAGAGCTTGTAGGGGAATTCTCTCTGTTTGATACAGTAACCCTTCCATAATTTATCCAGAAATTCGTAAAGACCATCAAAAGGCAACCTTATCAGTGTTTTCAACATGTACCGTACAGTTTTGAATTCTATACTGAGCGCGAATAACTGACGCAGTCGTTTTCTTCTGTCGTTGTCAGGAAGTTTCAGAATGCAATCATCAAAAAAAGAATCAGGTATATATGCCTCTTCGCCCAGAAGTCCCTGTTCCTTGCTGAATTCACAGATTTTTGTGCGTGGATAGGGTTGCATCAGTGTCGCAAAAGCAAAATCCGGTTGTATTTCATAGTTCAGTCTGAGAGTATCCAGGTCATCTTCAAGTGTACCGGTGGGGATCCCGAGAATATTCTGTGTTACCAGCTTGATGCCGCTTTCCTTCACTGCCCGGCAGGCATTCAGCAGTTCCTCAGTACTGAGATCTCGATTAAGCACTTCCTTCCTCAGGCGTGGACTTGCGGTTTCCAGCGCCATTTTCACACTGATGCATCCCGCTTTCGCCAGCAACCCCATAATCTCATCCGTGACCAGATTGGCTCTGAGATGACAGTGAAACGGGAGAGCGATTTCAATACTGTATTTCCTGCAGAATTCTCTGACCCAGTCGTGATCAAGAATGAAGATGTCATCCTGAAAAATTATCATCTGAAGTTCGGTATTTCCTTCCTTCAGTTCTTTCAGTTCATCGATAACATTTCCGACTGATCTTCTTCTGCAGTACTTTCCGAGACCTCTGTACATCTGTCTGAAACTCTCATTGAAACAGTAACTGCAATCGTAGGGACATCCCCGGCCGGTTATGCAGAATACAGCCTTTCTGTTCGCACCAGGAAGCAGATCTCTATAGGGAAACGGGATCGTATCGAGGTCTTCAACTAATGGAAGGATTCGGTTTTCAAGTATCTGTCCATTCTCCCGATAGAGAATGTTACCGACCTCTCTGATCGATCTTCTTCCCTCCAGCGCCTCCAGAAACTGTGGAAACGCTGTCTCAGCTTCACCACGCATGGCGTAATCAAGCCATGGATTCTCGAGAAGCACCTCGGGAAAGAAAGTCGGATGTGCTCCTCCCATTATCGTGAGAACTCCCGTTGCTTCTTTAAGCCTTTTCACTACTTCGCTGTATTTCCTGTGGAATCCTGTGGTGGTTCCAAAAGCCAGAATATCCGGTACCTCTTCCAGAACGCTGTCTGTAAGATTCTTCGTGTTCATCGAAAGAGCTCTGATTTCGTGCCCGAGATCACTGACAATCGATGCAAGGTAGCCAATACCCAGAGGTATTGTTATGTGGTCATGAACCAGGAACAGAACCTTCATACTGACAGATGTCTTCCTTTTCTGAACGCTTCAATGTTCACGTCAAGAGCTTTTGGAGGAACTCTTTCCTCGACAGCCCTGTACCAGTAATCCTCATTTATCGGAATAAAGGGAGATGCTGCTCCTATCAGCACTACATTGACAACTCTGAGGTTACCGAGTTCCTCGGCTATCTCCAGCGCCGGTATCATTTTGCATTGAATGTCCTGCTCTTTCATCATGGATAACACATCGGGATATACAGCATATCCTGTGTTAACTGTCATAGGTGTGATCTCGAGATCACATGATAGAAGGATTCCGGAGGGTTTCAGGAAGGGCGCCCACCTCAATGCCTCCATCTTCTCCATTGAAAGGATAAGATCGGCCGTTCCTTTTTCCACCAGCGGGCTGTACACTTTCTCTCCGAATCTGACATGACTGGAAACACTTCCGCCTCTCTGAGCCATCCCGTGAACTTCGCTCTTCTTTACGTCATTCCCGGCCAGTCTGGCCGCTTCGCATAAGATCTCGCTGGCAAGCAGAATTCCCTGGCCTCCAGTACCGCATATGATCACGTTTGTTACGGGTTTCATTCCAATCCCTCCATGTCCTTCGAGATAGCGTCAACAGGACAAACCTGAACGCAAAGGTCGCAATTAGGCCAGCAGAGAAGCTTGCTTATATCAGGTTTGTCCTCTTCCCAGCTGATAGCAGGACATCCGAGTTTCATGCAGAGTTTGCACCCTATGCATTTCTCCGGATCCAGTAGGGCTACGCTCTTCTTCACGGGTCTGTAGCACATCACGCAGGGACGCCTGGTGATAATCACTGAAAGTTCGTCTCTTTCGAACTCCTCCTTGAAGGTTTTCTCCATCTCCGCAAGGTCATGAGGGTCGACAACTTTGATATACTTTACTCCGCAGGCTTCAACTATTTTGACCAGATCAAGTACTGGCGCGGGTTCTCCCCTCAGATTCTTGCCTGTCGTGGGGTTTTCCTGGCCGCCGGTCATTGCAGTAAGACTGTTGTCCATTATCATTACAGTACCGGTATTTCCATTGTAAACCATGTCGATGAGTCCGGTAATCCCTGAATGTACAAACGTTGATTCTCCAATTGCGGCAACGAGTTTTCCCATTCCTTCTCTGCCAACAGCTTTTTCAATCCCGCTCAGTACTCCAATAGAAGCGCCCATGCAGACAGTTGTCTCAAGCGCATTATATGGCGGCATCATTCCCAGAGTGTAACAGCCTATATCCCCGGTGGAACTGCCATTCAGCTTGCTCAGGCAGTAAAAAGCGCCTCTATGGGGACAGCCGGGGCAAAGCGCCGGAGGTCTGGCGGGAAGTTCCGGTTCATAAAATGTGATCGTCTTTGTCGTACCCGGATGGAGAGCTATCCTGACTAATTCCGGATTCAGTTCCCCCTCATTTGAAATAATATCCTTGCCGATCGCGGGAATTAGGAATTTTGAACGTACTCTTTCTTCAAGGAATGGCTCTCCTTCCTCAACGAAGATCACTTTGTCAACCATACCGACAAATTTTTCTATCTGGTTCCAGGGCAATGGATTAGACATGCCTATCTTCAGCAGGCATGCTTCCGGGCAGACCTCTTTTACATACTGGTACGAAATTCCGCTGGTTATGATACCTACAGAGCGGTCGCCGTCCTCAATCCAGTTGAGAGAGCTTTCAGAACCCCAGGCGGAAAGGTCTTTGAGTCTTTTAACGACTCTTGAATGCATTTTCCTCGCGTTCGACGGGATAGGAACTCTTTTTGCTATGTCAGCCACATACCCCTTCACTGGAACTTCCCGGCGGGGGCCCACCTTCACGATACTCTTTGAGTGGCAGATTCTGGTAGTGACTCTGATGAGAACAGGGGTGTCGAAATCCTCTGATATCGAAAGAGCCTCTCCAACCATGTCTTTGGCTTCCTGGCTGTCGGAAGGTTCAAGGCAGACTACTTTTGCCGCTTTCGCCATAAGACGGTTGTCCTGTTCGTTCTGGCTGGAATGCATACCCGGATCATCCGCGGATATTATGACTATTCCACCTGTTGCTCCTATGTAGCTGAGCGTGAAAAGAGGGTCAGCGGCTACATTGAGCCCCACATGCTTCATTGCGGATAACACTCTCGCTCCGGCAAACGACGCTCCCGCAATAACCTCAAGACTGACTTTCTCATTGGGAGCCCATTGAGCGTCAATCTCGTCGTAGTCATCTCCAATTGCTTCAAGGATCTCTGTTGAAGGAGTGCCGGGGTAGGCTGACGCGAAATGCACGCCGGACTCCCAGGCGCCTCTTGCGATGGCTTCGTTTCCTGAGAGAAGGAGAGTTCCATCTACAATCGTATTGAGTTTTTTTCTCATATGCCGCCTTTCTGAAACTAATCGTAAGTTTTTTCTTCCTCAACTGAGTCCAGAACTCTCAGCACTCCTCTGGCAAGAGCTTCCAGCTCCTCCTCGCCAGGGAAGACAATCATATCTCCGAGGAATCCCAGGCCTTCCCTCAGCCTGTCCGTCATCCATCTGTTATGCGCAATTCCTCCGGTAATTACAACAGCATCTACATCTCCGTGAAGAGCAGCCGCCATCGCGCCACCTTCCTTGATTATCTGATAAGCCATTGCCCTGAGCGCAAGATCGGCGGTTTCGTCTCCTTCTTCTGCTCTTTCCACCGCTTCTCCGACATGGTCTGTTCCCGTATAGGCATAAAGGCCCCCTTCTTTCAGGAGCATTCTTTTCATGTCTTTCCAGTTATAGTCTCCCGAAAAACATAGTCTGGCAAGGCCCGTAGTTGGAAGCGCCCCTACTCTCTGAGGGCTGAACGGACCTCCATCATTTGCCTGGCTGGTATCAATCATTTTTCCTTTTCTCAGAGCATTTACCGATATCCCGCTCCCGAGGTGCAGTACAACCAGATTGATTTCATCAAGGTTTTTCTCAAGCCTTTCGGCTGCCTTATACGCCACCATCCGGATATTGAGAGCATGGCTCAGGCTGATTCTTGGAAGGCATGGGAGGCCGGAAAGTCTTGCCTCGTCAATCATTTCATCAACGCACACAGGATCGACAATAAAAGCGGCTACCGCTAAAGGCTCCGCTATACTGAAGGCAAGAAGGGCTCCGAGATTTGACGGATGATCAGCCTGCAGAGTTGTTCCTTCCCGTATATCATCAACAAGTTTTCTGTTTACCCTGTAGGTTCCGCTTTTCAATGGTTTGAAAGCTCCGCCTCTACCAACAACAGCCTTCAGGTCTGAAATATCATGTCCCGCTTCAGCAAGGGTATTCAGTACAATTTTCTTTCGGAATTCATGTTGAGCGAATGTGGTTTCAAACTTGCCCAGTTCTTCCGGCAGGTGCCTGATGTTTTTCTCAAACAGCTGCTCTGTTTCCCGGAAGAGACCTAGTTTTGTAGAAGTTCCTCCCGGATTGATTGCAAGAATCAGTCTTCCTTCCTCAGACATTGCATCCTCCGGAAACTACTACTCCAAGAGCGAGAGAATTCAGTTTTGTCAGAGGTTTATCAGAGCGTGAAAGCATAACCACCGGAGCAGCCGCTCCCATGATCAGGCCCCCTATCTCCGCTCCAGCCATATACATCAATCCTTTCGCCAGGATGTTGCCGCATGCGATATCAGGTGTGATCAGTATGTTTGCTTTTCCGGCAACCGGTCCCGTAATGTTCTTCACTGCCGCGGATTCAGGATCCAGAGCCCCATCAACTGCCACCGGTCCAAGAACTTCCAGTCCGGGAATACCCCTCCTGGCTACTTCAGAGAAGCGGATTGTCTCGGGCATTTTGGGATTCTCTGTCTCGATCGCGGCAAGCAGAGCAACAAGGGGTTTCTCCGCGCCCAGTTTCATTATTACATCGGACGCATTGAGTGCTATCTGTACGACTTCGTCAGCTTCAGGCCGTATGTTCATGCCTCCATCGGTGATTATGATCAATCTGTCAATGTCAGGCGCACTCACAACAGCTACATGGCTCAGAACCCGACCTGTACGAAGACCTGTATCACGTTCAAGCATGGCTTTCTGAAATATCGAAGTTTTCAGCATGCCCTTCATAAGGATTGAAGCCTCTCCCGATCTGACCATCCTTACAGCATCTGCTGCTGCTTTCTCCTGATCTTCCGTATCAACAATCTCTATTCCTGATGGAAGGTTCATCCCCAGAATCGAAAGCGTATCCTTCACTCCCGATGCGGGACCAAAAACAACAGCCGAGGCCAGATCCTCCTCCACAGCGGTAATCAGGGCTTTCATAGAAGCCGGATCATGTCCCATCGGAACGGCCACCCTGGCATCGGAAATGTCTTTTGCGGCCTGTCTGATTTCAAAGAAATTCTTGAACAAATCAACCCCCCGAACCTGTTATCCTCTTACTAGAAATGCGGTGTAAACTATCGATCAAATAGTACAGTGGTCTCCGGGCTGTCGGATTTTGTATTATGTAACCAGATTCACTCAAGGCCAAGGTGAAAGGAACGGTATGGTGAATAATGATCAGATTTGACGGACTGGCTGAGGCATGGGATAAATGCAACGCTGTCCTTTTCGACTTTGACGGTGTTCTGGCGGACAGCGAGCCTTTTTTCAGAAGATCCTGGAATGTTGCCCTGGAGCCATGGGACCATTCAATTTCTCCTGAGGATTACTGGCTCTACTGGTCTTCCCTTGGTGAAGGACTTGAAGGTGAAATTCGGAGACATGGACTCAGGAATATAGATGTTGATCAGGCAGTTTCTTCTCAGAGGAAGATATATGAGGGCTATTGCAGGCGGGGTGATATCCCGCTATTCCCACGGGTACGGGAGTTGCTGGACAGGCTTTCCTCAGAAGAAGGAACTTCCGCGCGATCGTTCTGTATTGCTTCAAATACGCCTTCATGGATTGTTAAGGAAATTCTTCAGCATTCCCATGCTCATGTCCCTGCTCTTGTAGGAGGAGAGGGTTTAAGGAAAAAGCCGGCTCCTGACATTTTCCTGCTTGCCGCTTCAAAGCTGGGAGTTTCACCTTCCGATACCCTGGTCTTCGAGGATTCCTGGAAAGGCATCAGGGCAGCGGAGGAAGGCGGTTTTCAAAGTGTTCTTGTGCTTAACGACCTTAATCGCGGGTTTGACATTAAGCCAGGATATATAATAAACGGTATAGGAGCTATTCTTGCGCTCCTTGATACAGCAGACAGGAATTGAGAAAGGAAAGAAACATGCATCTTATTTTTGATACAGATCTGCTTACTATTTCTATTGCTGGACTGCTTATTGGACTTCTGTTCTGTTTCTTTGGAAAGAAATTGCTTGGTTTCGTTATAGTCCTTTTTGGATTCCTGATCGGTTATTCGCTTGGCGCTCAGGTCGTATGCGATGTTCTCAATAAAACTCTCAGCAGTTCCCCCTGGATTCCATGGGTGACCGGATTCGTATCGGCCGGGCTTTCATTGGTTGCCTGGAAAGTATCTATGTTCTTTGCCGGTACCGTTATCGGCCTTTTTGCAGTAAGAGGTCTCCTTCCTGGAATTCCAGGCATTGCTCATGTGGCGATAGCTCTTACTGCCGGTGTTCTTGTACAGGTATACAGAACTCCTGTCATTTCATTCATAACCGCTCTTGCCGGAGGCTACATCGCCGGAACGTCAGCTCTGGCTCTTCTTGAACGCTCTGGATTTCTCAAGACAATTGGGTTGTACGCTGAAGGCGGGAACAGCGGATTCATTATAGGGATAGTCCTGACAGCGATTTTTGCGATTATTGGTTACTTCTACCAGACAAGAGAACTCAAGGATTGAATGGTTTGTGTCTTGAACTGACTGAATTGTATATTGCTTTGTCTGAAATGAGGCTTTTCATTGAGCGGGAGGATTCAGTTGGGTGAAAGATTAATTGACTACGGTCTTGTTGCTCTTGTCATTCTTGTAATCATTGGGCTATTTCGTCTTTCACGTGTTCTTATGCATGTAATGCTTCGTCACCTGAAAGAGAAATATCCGATACTGACGGCTGACAGGCTTATGGTTACAGGTTTCATAACTCTGCTTACGGGCATGATTTTCCTTCCTTTCATTACCTCTGCCTTTACCCTCATTGATAATCAGCAACTGACCGGAGGAATGGTGTTTCATCTTCTGCTCGTTGCTTTTTCAGTTGTTCTTTTCAGCATTGCTGAAGATCTCTTCAGATTATTTTCTTCATATCCCTCCGACCGCACCTGGACCAGAAAAAAGCATTTCCGCATCATATTGATACCTCTTCTCGCATTCTGGGCTATCGGTTGTCTTTTCATCAGTCCTTTGTTTTACTCCGGCCTTACTGTGATTCTTGCTCTTTTCTACCTTTACGCCCTTTTCTGCAGACCTTCCACAAATGTCGGAGACTCCGGTTCGGATTGATTGATGTCTGAAAGAAAAGTGCGAGTACTTCATATAATCACTAAAATTGCTGTTGGTGGAGCCCAGATGAATACGCTTATTTCCACCAGAGATATTTCTGAAAAAGGTTATCCTTCAGATATCCTCACAGGGCCTGAGAAGCCTTCTGAAGGGGATTTATACGATCTTGTCAAAAAATGGAATATCAATGTTCTTCTTGCTCCTCATCTTAAAAGAGAGATATCTCCTGTTAATGATTTGCTCGCTTTTCTCGAGATTCGAAAAGTTATAAAAAGCGGAAATTATGATATCGTTCATACACATGGATCAAAAGCCCGATTCCTCGGAAGGCTTGCAGCCGCCTCATTCCCTGAAGTAAAAATAATACAGACTGCCCATGGCTGGCCTTTCTATGATTCCATGCACCCTTTTAAAAAATGGTTTTACATCTCGCTTGAAAAGATCGGTTTCCGATATGCTCACGCCAACATCGCCGTTAGCCCCAGAGACCGCGATAAAGCTGTCAGATGCGGAATCGGATACAAGGACAGTTACAGTATAATACGAAGCGGTGTTGATTTCGACGAATTCAGAAAGACAAGAGGCAGAAAAACTGAAGCAAGATCCAAGCTTGATCTGCCGACTGACGTTCCTGTTGTCGGGTCCGTTATGCGTTTCTGTCAGGAGAAAGCACCAGACATTTTTGTTAATGTCGCGGCTTCCGTTATCAAGCATAAACCCGATGTTCTGTTTATTCTTGTCGGTGACGGTCCCCTTATGAAACAGACAGAAAAGTGGATTGATTCGCGCGGTCTTCAAGATAATTTTCTTCTTGTCGGAAGCAGAAAGGATATAGCGGAAATTCTGCCGGCATTCGACCTGTTCCTGATAACATCGCGAACAGAGGGGCTTCCAAGAGCTTTGCTCGAATGCCTTGCTGCCGGGATTCCTGTTGTATCTACCGATGTTGGCGGCATTCATGAACTTGTCGATGGAAAACGAAACGGATTGTTGATGAACGAAGGTGATGTAACCGCTCTTGCCGGCGGCGTAATAAGCCTGCTGGATTCCCCTTCTACTGCCTCTGATCTTTTATCATCTGTAGATGATGACATAGAGCCTTTTTCTGCACGTCAGATGGTAGATCAGCTATTTGATCTCTATACCAAAATAACTACTTCAGCTATGAATGTGGTTTTTCTCTGCGATAATGAACCTTTTAATATCCCCGGTACTGTCGCCAGCATCATTAGAAAAGAACCTTTTAACAGGTACACTATCATTTCTCTCCCCGGGCACGGTTCAATAAAAAATCCTATATTGAATTTTAAGCGCTATTCAGCCCTTTACGGTCCTTTTGGATTCTTAAGGGAACTTATCCGTTTTATATCTTTTAAGGCAGCCGGTTTAATGAGGCTACCCACCCGTTCTCCTCATTCGTTGAAACAGACAGCGTCCAGAGAACATGCGAAGTACATTAAGCTGAATAAGATTAATACCCCTGATTCCCATGATCTGCTTAAAAGCCTTGATCCGGATATTTTTCTTTCTCTTGCATGTCCTCAGATTCTCAGAAAAAGTACACTTGCAATCCCAAGGCTGGGAGCCTGGAATGTTCATTCTTCTCTTCTTCCCGCAAACAGGGGGATGATGCCGTCTTTCTGGTCTCTTTTCCGTGGTGATCAACCTGGCGTTACTCTTCACAGGATGGAGAGGAAACTCGATGCGGGAGGAATTCTTCTTCAGAAACCCGTTAATGCTTCCAGAGAGAATACATCTGTTCAACAGCTTCAGGCGGAATCAAAAAGGATTACTGCCGATATTATTTCTGAGGGGTTTTCAATTATACAGCGTGGTGATTATCAACTGATAGAAAACTCCTCCTGTAAAGCAAATTTCAATTACTTTCCTTCAAAGAATGATGTCAGCCGTTTCCTTGATATGGGCGGAGACATAACCGGCACAAAAACCGCCAGACCAAGGGTTGCCCTGTCATTTGATATGGAGGAATGGTTCCAGACCTACGCTGCAAGAAGGTGGTATCCGCAAAACCAGTGGGACAGCATGGATTCCAGGGCTCCTGAAGCACTGAATAATATTCTTGACCTTCTGAAAGCTCATAAGGCTAAAGCGACATTTTTCTTTCTCGGATGGCTTCTTGAGCGTCATCCCGAAATCGCTCATAAAATAATCCTGGAAGGACACGAAATAGGTTACCACGGTTATTATCATCTTGAACTCTCCATGCAGTCGCGCGATGAGTTCTGCAGAAACATCGATCGCTTCCAGAAACTTGTTGATACTTTATCTATCCCTCAAACGATTGGATTCAGGGCTCCCAG
This sequence comes from Candidatus Aegiribacteria sp., assembly GCA_021108435.1. Taxonomy (NCBI): domain Bacteria; kingdom Pseudomonadati; genus Candidatus Aegiribacteria; species Candidatus Aegiribacteria sp. The sequence continues at coordinate 58,927 of JAIOQY010000198.1, read as the reverse complement.
TTTTTCTGTAACTTCCAGAACTAAATGGGTTATTGATGAAATTGTTGCTCGAGGTTACAAGTATGACAGCAGTGTTTATCCTATGTTCAGACATCGCTACGGCATTCCCTGCGCACCGCTCTCTCCTTTTGAGCTTGAGGGTGAGAAAAGCTCTATTCTTGAATTACCTCTGGCGTCCATTCAACTGCTTGGAGTAAAGCTGCCTGCAGCTGGCGGTGCTTATATGAGATTCTATCCTGGCGTATTTCACAGATTGATTATCAGGAGTATTTCCAGAACCGGTAGAATTCCAGTTCTATATTTTCATCCATGGGAAATTGATTCCCTCAATATTTCAAATAGAATGAGTGCTGTTCAACGTTTCAGGCAACATCATAATTCGGGCAGAAAGACCACTGCCAGGTTAAAACGAATACTCCGAATATACAGTGGCGTTACTCTTGGTGAATTTGCCTTTGAAATGAAAGATCGAAAGCTTTTCAAACTTGGATCTCTGGGTGATTGAGCCAGGGGATTTGAGATAGATGCCCGGAATGAAAAACTCCGGGCTTCCATGCTTATTCTGCCTGATTAAGGAGCTTCTATTGCTCCAACAGGACATGCGGGAACACACGCACCGCAGTCTATACAGGCATCCTGATCTATCGTGTACTTCTCCCCTTCGCTAATAGCGTCAACAGGGCATTCCGGCTTGCATGCTCCGCAAGCAATACAATCATCATTAATGGTGTGTGCCATTCTTTCTCCTTTTCTTTTCTGCATGCATACTTCTACTTTTAACAACTACAGGTAAGCGACTATATCTATTGCCAAATAGCCGGTCAACTTCTTTTAGCGCTTCTTCCTGCTCCTGATCTTATAAGATCAAGAATTCTTTCCAGTTCATCAAGGCTATGATAACTGATTTCAATTCTGCCCTTTTTCCCTTTCCCTTTTATTCTCACTCTTGTTTTAAGAAGTCTCTGGAGAGTCTCCACCAGTTCTTTCTCCTCCGGAGTAGTCCCTTTTACGACTGCTGCAGATTTTCTCTTTGTTCCCGCAGCAAGCAGGCGGATTTTTTCTTCAAGCTGTCTTACTGACATGTTTCTTTTGAACGCTACTATCGCTATCCTCTGCATGGTTGAAATATCATTAAGAGCCAGAATAGCTCTTCCGTGTCCCATTTGAAGCTGCCCTTTCCTGAGCATTTTCTGCACTGATTCAGGCAACTCAAGCAATCGCATGAAGTTAGCAACAGAGGATCTGCTCATACCCACCCTGTTTCCCATATCCTCCTGAGTAAGGTCAAACTCGCTCGATAATCTTTTAAAGGCTTCCGCCTTTTCCATGGGGCCAAGATCCTGTCGCTGTATATTCTCGATCAGTGCGAGAGCAAGCATCTGTTCTTTGCTGGCTTCTCTGACAACAACCGGAACTTTATCGAGTCCTGCTTCTCTGGCTGCTCTGAGACGCCTTTCACCTGCTATCAGCTGGTATCTTTTACCCTCTTTTCTAAGAATAAGGGGCTGAATTATTCCCTGCGATCTTATAGAGGCTGCCAGTGAAGCTATTTCTTCGGGTTTCCATTCCTTTCTCGGTTGGAAGGGATTGGGATCTATCAGATTGATATCAACTTCCATAGACTTAAAGAGGTCATCTTCATTACCGATTCCGGGGAATATTTCTTCAAGACCCTTGCCAAGAGCTCTTCGTTTCCTTGCTGTCACCTTTGCAGCACCTCCTTCGCAAGATTGAGATAACTTGCGGCTCCCTTTGATCCAGCGTCGTAAAGAAGCGCTGGCATACCGTAACTAGGTGCCTCGCTTAGTTTTACGTTTCTTGGTATACACGTTTCATATAGAATTGAACCAAGGTGCTCTTTTACATCCAGAGCGACTTCCCGACTGAGTTTCAGACGACCATCGAACATTGTCAGCACAACACCGTTAATTGAAAGATCAGAATTCCAGCGTTTTCGAATATTCTTGATCGTGTTCATCAGGTGCGACAATCCTTCAAGCGCATAATATTCACTTTGCAAGGTAATAAGTACTTCTGTTGCCGCAACGAGAGCATTAATTGTCAGTAATCCCAGTGACGGAGGACAGTCAATAAGTACATAGTCGAATCTATCTACTTCTTCCTCCATAGATTCTGCTAAAAGGAATTCTCTTTCCTCCGCACCTGCAAGCTCTATCTCAAGACCTGCAAGATCGCGAGATCCTTTCACAAAAGAAAGACCATCCACATCTGTCTTCACAATAACCTCTTCCAGGCTGTGCTTTCCAAGAAGAAGTGAACATACATTTTTTCCGCGCCCGTTATCCATGCCAAAACCGCTTGTAGCATTTGCCTGTGGATCGAAATCTATCAAAAGGATATCTTTATTATTCATCGCAAGACTCGTACCAAGGTTAATGACTGTAGTTGTTTTTCCTACTCCACCTTTCTGGTTTGCTACCGCGATGATTCTGGTTTCTTTCATCTATTACTCTTTTCAGACTATATCCTGTCAAACCGTCAATATCCGTTCCTGATTATAAGCAGGTTCGATACTGCACCAGAAATCCCGGCCGGTCAAGCGGAGGACATTCCAATTCTATGTACTTATTTCCCTTCGGAAGTTCTATATCAGGCGGTACTCTATAAACAAGTTTTGACTGTCCTTCTTTTTTCCTCCTGATCAATTCCAGAAGTACTTCCGGAGGTGAAACGGTTCTCGCAATGAATTGATCTCCAAGAATTCCCGGATCTGTTTTTTCTATTCTAAGGGGAATTGCTTCGGTTCTTTCCAGAGCAAGTTTTTCTATCACATGAGACAGGAAAAGATATCTCTTCCTTCTTGGTTCCAGAAGAATCATATCCAAACCAAGAATTCCCAGTACAAGCCCTGGAAATCCTGCCCCGCTGCCTATATCAACAACTTTGCTTTTCCTGTCAAGCATCTTTCGATATGATATTGATTCCAGGAAATGCCGTTCCCATAACCTGTCTTTTTCCAAAGGTCCTATCAGATTTGTTTCCAATGATCTACGTAAAAGAATTTCTGCATATTCCTTTAGTAATTCTGCCTGTTTATCGTTCAAATCGAACCCTATCATCCCGCAGTCCTTCTTCATCCTGCAATTATCCGGAAATGATTGTTCCAGGGGACTCATTAATTCATTTCTTTCTTCATGGAACTGTTCCACGTGGAACGTTTTCCCGCAAGATACAGCAGCAATCCTTCCAGATCGGTCGGTCTGATCCCCGGAATCCTTTCTGCTTCTGCGAGTGTGTCGGGTCTCGTCTTCTCCAATACTTCCCTTGCTTCCCAGCATATTTCTTTTATCTCCATATATGAATCTATACCGCTCAGATTCACTGATGAGGCTCTTCTTCTCGATTCGTCCCGTTTCATGCTTCGCTTTATATAACCTCTGTATTTCTCATCAAGCATCACTGAGAAAACGGCCTCTTTGCTGAAAGAGGAAAGTAATGGTATCAATTCAACCAGTCTTTCTGCTTCCGCACCCTGCCTTCTGCACCATAAATCGGTTTGACATCCGTCAATGATACTGGTTTTCATTACTGTTTCTATTTCCGCTGCCTCTTTTAAGCTATATTCGAGCTGTAATGTTTTTCTTTCTGAAAGAACACCCAGTGCTTTCCCGAACTCATACAGACGCTTGTCCGCATTGTCCTGTCTTATATACAATCTGTTTTCTGCCCTGGAAGAAAACAGTCTGTAAGGTTCGTCTGTTCCCTTTGAGACTATATCATCGATCATCACGCCCAGGTACGAATTGCTTCTCGAAGGAGAAAGCTGCTGGATACCCTTTACAGCTCTTGCTGCGTTTGCCCCTGCAAGCAACCCCTGCGCTGCTGCTTCTTCGTATCCTGATGTCCCGCACATCTGTCCTGCGGCAAAAACGTTCTCAGTTCTTCTCAATCGTAGGGATGGTGTTATTTCTGTATGATGAATAAATGAATATTCCACAGCATAACCATAATCGGCGATAACTGCCTTTTTGAAGCCTGGAAGAGTGCGAATCATCTTTTCCTGAGCTTCTGCCGGCAGGCTGCTTGAAAGTCCGTTAAGGTAAAACATCCTTGATCTGTGACCCATAGGTTCAACGTAAATATTGTGCTGCTCTCTTTCCGGGAATTTAACCACCTTGTCTTCATAACTCGGACAGTATCTCGGTCCTATTCCGTCAATTCGACCGGCAAGAAGCGGAGAAAGATGCATGTACTCTTTTGCTGCTATCATCGTGTTTTTGTTCGTTTTTGTTAAATAGCATATTTCATGTCCTATTGGCATGTCTACTGTATCAGCACTGAATCTGAAATCTGTTTCTTCTGATTCCTGTATACTGAGATCTCTCGTATCTACAGATGTTCTGACTATCCTGGCCGGTGTCCCTGTTTTGAAACGTTCCACGTGGAACAATCTTCTTTTTATATCTTCCTCGAGGCTATCAGCGGCAATATCTCCAATTCTGCCTCCTCTCCATTCGCTCTGCCCCCTGAAGAGCCTTCCCCTTAGAAAAGTTCCTGTTGCCAGCACTACTGCTCTCCCAAGTATTACTCCGTTCTTTCTGCACCTTATTCCCTCTGGCTTTTCTGTACTTCCCTCCAGCGCTATTACTTCATCTTCTACTATTCCAATTGCTTTACTCTCCAGATTCAGCTGCTGAAAATGAGCGTAAGCAGCTGCATCAGACTGCACTCTTGGACCCCATACCGCTGGTCCTTTTCTCCTGTTAAGCATCCTGAAATGAAGCCTTGTGGCGTCAGCTGCTTTCCCCATTGATCCATCAAGAGAGTCTATTTCCTTAACCAGTGTCCCTTTCGCTATACCCCCTATTGCCGGGTTACATGACATCTCACCAATTCTGTTATACTTTGCCGTTATAAGCAGTACACTGCAACCCATTCTTTCAGCGGCAAGCACCGCTTCTATTCCTGCGTGTCCTCCTCCAATTACTATTACGTCAAAAGTATTTTCAGAAATATTCATTTCCCTACACACATGCTTGAAAGAGCTCTTTCTACGCTTAACGTCAGATTCTCTCCTTTTCCTAGTATACTCCGTATCTCTCTTTCCGCTTCACTAAGATGCTCCGACGCTATACCGAATTCATCTCCAGTTACAAATTCTTCCGCTTTCAATATATGGTTCACTATTCTGTCTACTGCTCCTGATAGAGACATGTTTCCGGGGGATGTAGAAATCCATTCTTCTACTGAATGTATTCCTTCTCCTGTTAAAGAAGACAGATTCATTATCTTATTACTATTCTCCCCCGAAGACCTGGCAGAAGCTGTGTTCAGGTCGCTTTTGCTTGCCACTTCCAGGATTTCAGGAGATTTACCTGTAAGCTCTTCAGGAGGCTTTTCTATTCCTTCCTGCGACATCCATATTACTTTGTCGAATTCCTGTATTTCATCCAATATCGTCCTTGATGCCTGTAGATCAAGGCCTTCACCACCGCTTCCAGCAGTATCGCATAGAAGAACAACCCGTCCTCTGATCTCAATGTTCTTTCTTGTCCCGTCCCTTGTTGTTCCCGGAATATCAGACACAAGAGCTTTTGCTCCTGCCAGTATATTGAAAAGTGTTGATTTGCCGGAGTTGACAGGACCCATTATAAAAACCTTCTGACCCGCTTCGATTTTTCCTGCTCTCTTCACGAGTGTTTCTGACGCTTTAAGTAATGCAGAAAATTCCTTTAGAATTACTATTCTCTCAGAGTCAAGATGAGGTTCCCCGAATTCAATATCACCTTCAAGCAACTCTTTTGCTTTTTCTATACGAATCATGAATTCTTCGCATTCCCTGCCGAATCTGCCTGATATATTCCCTTTTTCTCTTCTTTCATTCCAGATTGAAGCAAGTGTCATTATCTGTATTGCATTCAGCTTTCCCGATAAGAATGCTCTTCGCGTGAATTCACCGTTATCTGCTTTTCCAGCTCCATGTCTTATGAGAATATCCATAATCCTTCTGACTATTTCCGGAACTCCATGACATGTTATCTCGACCATTTCCTCCCCTGTGTAACTTCGGTCTGCGGGCCATGAAAAAGCTATAACTTCATCTATAACCTCTCCTTTTTCAGAGATAATTCCAAGTTTTCTTCTCATTCCCCGGAGTCTTCCGGTTTTCAGAGTCATTATTCTCTCTATAAGGTCGAAGGAACCGTTTCCGCTTACTCTTATCACTGCAAGCGCTGAATGTCCTTCAGGTGTGGCAGGTGCGCATATTATCTCAGGTGAGACTTTAATCCGCATATCTCACCAAAGTTACTACTGCAACGTTGCATAAGACACTCGCATACTGCGTTATGCTCAATCGGCCTTCCTTGAAGTATATACAATACATCTGCGTCGACCTCTTTCGTATGCCTTGTCTGCAAGCGCTTCTACACCGTTTCGTTTAGCAACCTGTTGAAATATGCGGATTTACCGTCATATTTCACCATCTGCGGTGTTCTCTCTAAACCTTTTCAGATCAGGTCTGTTCTTTTTCCAGCTTTCGCTTGATCATCTCCTGCTGGGCTATTGTCAGCAGATTATTAGTGAACCAGTAAAGAGTCAAACCAGCTGGAAAGCGCATGAACAGGAATGTCATGAATATCGGCATCATGTACATCATTCCTTTCTGCTTCTGATCTGTCATTGTCATTTTCTGCTGGAAGAACATTGCTACACCCATAAGTACAGCCAGCAGTCCTATTCCATGCAGGCCCAGTATAGGGGGCTGAAGTCTGATGAGGATCTCAGGATGTGAAAGATCCTGAATCCACAGCATGAATGGAGCGCCTCTTAGCTGAACCGAGTTCGCAAGTACCCTGTAGAGGGCAAAGAACACCGGCATCTGCATCAGCATCGGGAGGCATCCGCCCAGAGGATTGACACCCTCTTCACGGTATAGTTTCTGCATTGCCGTCTGGAGAGCTTTCGGATCACTTTTGAATTTCTCCTGAAGGGTTTTCATCTTCGGTTGAACCTGTTTAAGCTTTGCCATTGATTTGAAACTCTTGCTTGTAAGAGGCAAAAGCACCAGTTTCAGCACTATCGCAAGGACTATTATCTTTATTCCCCAGTTATTTATTGTAGCAATTACATTAGTACAGAACCAGAAAAGCAATCTTCCTATTTCCCTTATGAATGGCCATCCGAAATCCACCAGTCTGCTGGTGTCTCCTCCAAGTTTCCGCAATCTTCCGTAATCAAGGGGTCCAGCGAATACATTTACCCTTGTGTCCTGAATTCCAATTGATGGAGATTCATCCGATCCTGATGGGAAGATATATCCATATGCCCTTTCGAATGATTCCGGCATCAGAATAATCGCGAAGTAATGCGATCTTGCCGCAATCCATCTGACATTTCCAACCTGCTCTACTTCATTGATATCACCGGATTTTCTGTCTTTAACCTTTTCCGCGTTCCATTGCGCTTTGAAATATCTTGATGTATTTACATTCATCTCACTCACAGGGAGTATTCCTGCTGGAATGCTTATCATTTCTTCAAATCCGATTGTTTCAATACTGAACCCGTAATGATCAGGTACAAATGTATATCTTATTTCTCTTTCGTCATCTGTGAACAATACAAGTGTCTCTGGTTCTTCATCTATTATTAGAGTATCCGGTGAATCAGTTTCAAATACTACATCTCTATCGAGCCAGCTGTTTCCATTGAAGTTTATACAGTTTCCTTCACCGGCACCAGGCATATCTTCGAACTGCGGAAGTTCCCAGCTTCTAATTGCTCCGCCGTATGTTGTTAACTCCGCATGTACTAAATCTTCGCTATCACCCCTGATTATTACCGTAATTGATCTTTCATCCGGCTCATCCGATGCTTTTTCGGTAACATCAGTAATGAGTGTATCCTGATATACTTTCACTGACAGAGTATCCACTGGAATGGTTTTTACTGTCACTGTTTCTTCAGGAATAACTGCTTGTTCAGGAATTCTTTGCTCTTCAATTGTACTCTGTGTGCTTATCGATTCGGTTTCCGGTGCGGCTTTCCCCATGAACTGCCAGCTGATGAACAACACTGCCGCCATTAGAACTGCTGCTATAAGCAGCCTTTTTTGATCACTCATTTGCGATTCTCCCATTTGTCAGGAACGGGATCGTATCCGCCTTTTTTAAATGGATGACACCTTAGAACTCTAAGAACAGTTAGCCATCCTCCTTTTATCGCTCCATACCTTGTTAATGCTGTTTCCGCATATCTGCTGCAGGTTGGTGTATAAATGCAGCTCTGTGGAAACAATGGTGAAACAATCTTCCTGTAAGTTTTAACAACTGCAATAAGCATTACGGTAATACTGTTTTTCATCCTGGTTGATTTCTCTTTGTACGCTATTCTGTTTTATCATTACTCTTTCTTATCTATCTTTTTCCGCATGGTTTTCCGTGTTTTCTCTATAGAAACCAGTAGTTCCATGAAATCCTTCCGAAGATTCTCCCAGTTATCCTTCAAAAGTTTACCTTCAGGCATTATAACAACATCTGCTCCTGTGTTCATTCCTTTTTCTATTGAAAGATGCCGCAATCTTCTTCTTATAAGATTTCTTTTAACAGCGTTACCGCTCTTTGCGGACAATGAAAATCCCATGCGGATAATACCCATGGAATTCAATCTGTACACCGCTCTTATAGAAGTTCCTCTGAAAACATTACCTGTTCTCAGGATCCTTCTGAACTGGTATCCCTTTTTAAGGGTATTCTTCATTACCGCTGATATCAGGGAATTAAATTCTTTCTTCCCTTACGTCGCCTTGTATTCAGTATTTTTCTGCCATTCTTGCTGGCCATTCTTGCTCTGAACCCGTGTCGCCTTGCTTTTGAAATATTACTCGGCTGAAATGTTCTTTTCATTTCCTTCTCTCTCTCTCGAAAACCGGACTTGACGCAGTCTGGATTTCTGCAACAGTATAATCAGTAAGTTAATTAATTATTTTCTTTGTTCACCGATTATGAAAGTTAGCCAATAGACTGCTTTCTGTCAAGTATTTGCGGTAACATCAAAACATCTGAAAAAGGTTTTCAACATTATGTTTGTACTAAATTACTGTTAATCTGTCATATATATGTTTATCAATACTATACGATACTCGGTTTATGTGGATTACCCTGTGGATATATATGACAAATCACTGTAACTTATTACGTTAGACTTCCACCAACGATTGGAATGAAGATGGGCAATTTTAACCCCGCCGAGTTATGGATTCAATGTCTCAACGAAGCGGAGAATTCCCTCGAACCAACTGAATTTGAGGCCTGGCTGAAAAAATCAAGTTTCGAAGATCTTAATGGCAGTCTTCTCGTAATCCGTTTTCCAAATTCATTTGTAGCAGGTCATGCAAAATCCCGATTCGGCGGATTCCTTGAAGAACTCATTCGTGATATCTCAGGTAGAAAAGATCTTGCGCTGCAATTTATCGGTGATCCTGCTAAACCAGGTCCTTCATCTTCTACCTCTCTTTCCGCCAGAAGCGCTTCCAGCCAATCCGATACGGCTTTTCTACGTTCTAATTATACTTTCGATCACTTCGTTGTTGGTCCTAATAATCAGCTTGCTCATGCAGGAGCCCTTGCAGTTAGTCGCGGCAGTAATGCAGCCAGCTACAATCCTCTATTCATCTATGGTGGTGTCGGGCTTGGGAAAACACATCTTATTCAAGCAATAGCACATAGCCTTCGTCAGGAAGGAAAAGGTCGAACATTTAACTATCTGTCCACTGAACTGATGGTTGATCGTTATATCAAATCTGTTTTACAGAAGGACTTCTCTAAATTCAGGAAGCTGTTTCACAATATTGATTATCTACTGATGGATGACATTCAGTTTCTAAAGGGAAAGGAACAGACCCAGGAAGAGTTCTTCCATAGATTCAATGAACTTCATCAGAACGGCAAACAGATAGTACTTACTTCAGACAGACCGCCTCATGAGCTTCAGGATGTTCATGAACGGTTAATCAGTCGTTTTCAATGGGGACTTGTTGCAGATATTAAACCTCCTGAGTACGAAACACGATTGGCAATTCTTCAACTTCTTTTTCGAGATGAAAAATTTTCTGTTTCACATGATGTCCTTGATTTTATCGCTTCTTCAATTAGAAAGAATGTTCGTCAGCTTGCAGGTGTAGTACATAGACTCGCTGCAATTTCACGATTAACACAATGTGAAATAAACATGGATATCGCCCAGAGAGAGATCCGTTCTTCACTCGGTTCAATAACAAGAAGGCTTACTGCAGGAAATATAACCTCTGCAGTTGCAGAGATTTTCAATGTCTCTCCCGGTCAGTTGAAAGGAAAACAGAGAAAACGAAGTGTTCTTGTTCCAAGGCAGGTTGCCATGTCTCTTATTAGAGAACTCACTTCTATGTCACTTAAGGAAATAGGTTCTTTTTTCTCTGGCCGTGATCATTCAACCGTTCTTAATTCCATTGATAGAATAAATGAATTGAAAAAGCATGATCCCGAACTTGAAAGAACTATAGCCGAATTGAGAAGGAAACTCACCTCGATATGAACTGTGTATAATTATACTATTGAACTGTTGAAAATAATTCATTGTTGATAACTCATTTTTCACTATTCAGTTTTCAACATTTTTTCAACAGCCATGAACTTACATGTATTCATATAACACGTGACATGTCTACATATCCACGTGTATAATAACTATCATTATTGTTCTCTTATAACTGTTTTCATCAGGCTGGAGGAAAACTTATGATTAAGCTTCTTGTTAACCATTCCGATTTGCTGAAAGGTTTGAATTCTGTAGCTACTGCGCTTCCCGCAAGAAGCAGTCTTCCATATTTAACAAATGTCCTTCTTGAAACAGAAGGAGACAGGCTGAAATTATCTGCGACAGATCTTGATACAACAGTGATAACCATCATCCCTGCTTCTATAACAACTGCAGGTTCAATAACACTTCCAGGAAAAAAACTGCATGAAATTGTACGTGAATTACCTGAAGAAGAGGTAAGAATGAGTGCTACAGGTAACAGAATAACAATAAACTGTGGTCAGGGATCATTTTCTTTAAGCGGCAATTCAAGTGAGCAGTTTCCTTCACTTCCATCGAAAAGCAGTACGGAACCGTGTGTAGTCCCTGTAGATGTTTTTTCTGAAGCTATAAAGAAAACATCATACGCAGTTGCCAAGGATGATTACAGAGCAACGCTCAACGGTGCATTGCTTGACATAGGAAAAAACGGTTTTGAAATGGTTGCTACAGACGGACATAGATTAAGTTGTATAAGCCTTGGAAGTATTAAATCTGATAATGATATTAAAGCACTTATTACACAGAAAGCACTTAATCTTTTTGCAAAACTATCAACTGATGGTGATGTAAAAATTCGTTTCAAGGGTTCTCAGATATCTTTTGAATTTGATGATACAATGATATTCAGCCGCACTATAGATGGTGAATATCCACCTTACAGGAAAGTGATTCCCATAGATAATGACTGTATTCTTCATACAGAAAGAGAACATCTTATATCTGTATTGAGACGTGTCAAAACCATGGCCAATCCATCAACACATCAGGTAAAGTTCTCTCTTGAAAAAGATAAAATAATTATTCAGGCGGAAAGTGCTGATGCGGGTGAGGCAAAAGAAACACTTATTTCTGAATATGACGGAATTCCATTCCAGATTGGTTTTAATGGTAATTTCCTTATGGAGATTCTTCGTAATATGAGTTGTGATAGAATTGTAATGAGGATGAAGAACAGCAATACGGCTGTTCTATTAAACGATGAAGAAGAAACTGAAGGTGATGACTCATACCTGGCTCTGATAATGCCGGTTAAACTCTCAAAGACGTTGGAGAGCCAGACTGAATGAGATTAATGATAAAAATTGAATAATTAGCGGTTGTCATATGAAGAAGATCGAAACTCTTATAACTGATGTCTTCAAAAGATTAGAACTTGGTAAATACCAGAAAAGAAGAAATATCCTTGATTGCTGGAGTGATATTGTGGGAGCAGAGCTTGCAGAATTATCCATTCCTGCGGGCTGTGACAGATCGGTAATTCTTGTTAGGATTCTTCATCCGGCTGCCGGAATGGAAATAAGGTTAAGAAAAGAAGAGATACTCTCGAATTTAAACAGGATTTCAGGCGAGGAGCTTTTTACTGATATAAAAGCGATTATGCCTGGAAAAAGTGGAAGGCAGAGAAGTATTGACCGAAAACGACAAAAAGAACAGAGATTACGACGCTGATTCTATTAAGGTTCTAAAAGGTCTTGAGCATGTAAGAAAAAGACCTAGCATGTACATCGGCTCAACATCCCAGACAGGCCTTCATCACATGGTTTGGGAAGTTGTTGACAACAGTATTGATGAAGCGCAATCAGGGTTTTGCACAAGAATTGATGTTACACTGCATGCAGATGGAACTGTTTCTGTTGACGATGACGGAAGAGGAATACCGGTCGGTATGCACGAAACAGGAAAACCTGCGCTTGAAGTAGTAATGACTACTCTCCATGCTGGAGGAAAGTTCGATAATTCAGCGTACAAAACCTCAGGAGGCCTGCATGGTGTCGGTGTAAGTGTTGTGAATGCTCTGTCGGAATGGCTGAAAGTAGAGGTTCATAAAGATGGTTATATCTATTTTCAGGAATACAGAAGAGGTAAAACACAGGCAGAACAGGAAAAGCAGGGGAAAACAAATCTTACTGGAACAAAAATAAGATTCAAGCCTGATTATAAGGAAATATTTGAAACTTCTGAATTTAAGTATGAAACTTTGTCCGGGAGATTAAGAGAACTTGCATATCTTAACAACGGATTAGAAATATTTCTGAATGATGAACGTACTGCGAAAGATACAAAAAAGGATGAATTCTGTTTTGAGGGCGGATTAAGCTCTTTTGTTTCTTATATTAACGAGGCAAATCATACACTGCATGATCCTGTAAGAATTGCAGGAGAAATTGAACTGGGTGATGAAGGAATTCTCCTGATCGATGTAGCGTTACAGTACAACAAGGCATTTAAAGAAGACATTTTCAGCTTTGTGAACAATATCAACACGATTGATGGAGGAACTCACCTCTCAGGTCTCAAGTCAGCGCTTACAAGAACTCTGAACGATTACGCATCCACGAATAAGATGTTTACCAACAAGGATGATACATTCTCAGGCAGTGACGTAAGAGAAGGGCTTGTAGTTGTAATCAGTGTTAAGATCCCTGACCCTCAGTTTGAAGGTCAAACTAAAACAAGGCTGGGTAACAGGAACGTACAGGGAGCTGTGTTATCCCTTGTGAACAGAGGTCTTGCCGAATACTTTGAGGAAAATCCTTCTATAGCACGAAAAGTGGTGCAGAAGTGCTTGCTCAATAACAGATCAAGACAGGCCGCGAAGAAAGCGAGAGAGCTTACAAGAAGAAAATCAGCTCTTGAAACAGCTGCACTGCCGGGTAAACTGGCGGATTGTACCGTAAATGAACCTGAAGAGGCAGAGCTGTTTATTGTAGAGGGAAATTCAGCTGGAGGCTCAGCAAAACAGGGAAGAAACAGGCATTTTCAGGCAATTCTTCCACTGAGAGGCAAGATAATCAATGTTGAAAAGGCACAGCTTGGAAAAGTGCTGAACAACAATGAGATAAGAACTATAATCACTGCCGCTGGAACAGGAATCGAAGAAGATTTCGATATAAGCAGTGTTCGATATCATAAGATCATAATAATGACCGATGCAGATGTAGACGGCTCGCATATCCGCACTCTTCTGTTGACTTTCTTTTACAGACATATGATAGAGCTGATTGAAAAAGGTTACATCTATGTTGCTCAACCACCTCTATATCTGATTAGGAAAGGTAAAACTAAGCGTTACGCGTATAACGAGAAAGAAAGAAAAGAAATTACAAAGGAATTCGGAGATCAGGGTTTAGTAATACAGCGGTATAAGGGTCTTGGAGAAATGAATCCGGATCAGTTATGGGCAACGACTATGGATCCCGAAACAAGATTACTTCTAAAAATTCGGCTTGAGAACACTATGGAGGCCAGTCACATATTTTCAGTTCTTATGGGTGATGATGTAGGACCAAGACGAGAATTTATACAGCTTCATGCGGCAGAAGTGAGAAACCTGGATGTTTAGGAAAACGCATGATTATTGCCTGAATACAGGCTTGGAGGCGGTCATTTGAACGGCAGCACAGGTAAAAGAATAGATATCATTGATATAGAAGAAGAAATGAAACGCTCCTATATGGATTATTCAATGAGCGTTATCGTCTCGAGAGCACTTCCTGATGTAAGAGACGGATTGAAGCCCGTACACAGACGAATTCTGTATTCGATGTACGAGCAGAAACTTACATACAGGCGACCGTATAAGAAATCCGCTGCAGTAGTGGGAGATGTTCTTGGAAAATATCACCCTCATGGAGACAGCGCTGTCTATGATGCAATGGTACGAATGGCGCAGGATTTCTCACTCAGACATCCGCTTATTGATGGACAGGGCAACTTCGGGTCGATAGATGGAGATCCGGCGGCAGCGTATAGATATACAGAAGCAAGAATGTCCAGAATAGGCGGAGAAATGCTTCGTGATATCGAAAACGAAACAATAGATATGTCTCCCAACTTTGATGATCGCCTTAAAGAACCTTCCATTCTGCCTTCCGGCATACCTAACCTTCTCGTTAACGGATCGTCTGGAATTGCTGTAGGTATGGCAACGAACATCCCGCCTAATAACCTCCGAGAAGTTATAGATGCCTGCTGCAGTATCATAAATAATCCTGATCTTTCAGATGGAGAGCTTTTTGAAATTGTAAAGGGACCGGATTTTCCTACCGGTGGGATAATCATGGGTCTTCGAGGAATCAGAGAGGCTTACAGTACCGGAAAGGGATTGATTCATGTCCGCGGCAAAGTGATGACGGAAGTAACACAAAAAGGCAGGGAAGCAATCATAATTACAGAAATTCCCTATCAGGTTAATAAGACATCACTTATTGAGACTATAGCAAATCTTGTGAAACACAAAAAAATTACGATGATAGCTGATCTTCGTGATGAATCCGACAGAGATGGCATGCGGATAGTGATTGAACTGAAGAGAGATGCAGTAACTGAAATAGTTCTTAATCAGCTTTACAAACATACCACACTGGCAAAAACATTCGGAGTTAACAGTCTTGCTCTGGCTGGAGGAAGGCCTGTAAGGCTTAATCTCAGGCAGATGATTGATTGCTACATTGAACATCGGCATAATGTCATTGAGAGAAGAATTGCATTCAACCTGAAAAAGGCTGAAGCAAGATCACACATAGTTGAAGGTTTGTTAAAGGCTCAGGACATTATAGATGAAGTAATAAGGGTTATCAAAGAATCTGGAAGCAGTGAAGAAGCAAAGAAAAAACTCATAGAAATATTCGAATTCTCCGAATTGCAGGCTCAGGCAATATTGGAGATGCGTTTAAGAAGACTTACCGGAATGGAACGGGAAGAACTGGAAGAAGAATATGAAGAACTCCGTATTCTCCTTGAAAAACTTCGCCTGTTAGCTTCGAATCGCTTGGAACGAATGAAGGTAGTGTCAGAGGAGCTAAGGGAAGTTGCCGATATATACGGTGAAGACAGGAAAACGGAAATTGAACCTTTTGCTGCAGATGAATTTGATATAGAAGATCTGATACCCGATGATGAAATGGTAATCACCCTCTCTCGAGAGGGATATGTAAAAAGGCTTTCAACAGATACTTATAAAAGTCAGCACAGAGGTGGAAAAGGAATTTCAGGAGCACGAACAAAGGAGGAGGACTCAATTGATCAGATATTTGTATCCTCTAACCACAGTTATATATTGTTTTTCACTAATCAGGGAAGATGTTACTGGCTGAAGGTTTATAAAATTCCCGAAGCTGGAAGAATCAGTAAAGGGAAAGCTATAGTTAATCTCCTGGATCTTGAACCGGAAGAACGCCCCGTCGCGAATGTATGCGTGAAAGAGTTCGATGAGAACCGCTTTATCCTGATGTCAACAAGCAATGGTATTATTAAGAAGACTCCTCTTTCCGACTACAGTCATCCACGACGAAACGGCATATGGGCGATAAAGCTTGATGAGAACGCAGAACTAGTAAGTGCCTCATTAACAGATGGAAACAGCCGGGTTCTGCTTGCTCTGGCAAACGGAAAAGCTAATAGATTCAGTGAAAAAGAGATTCGTTCAATGGGAAGATATACAAGAGGAGTAAGGGGAATAAAAGTTACAGGAAATGACAGTCTCGTGGGAATGGTTATCATGAATGAACCAGGGAGTGTACTTACAGTAACGGAGAATGGATTTGGGAAACGGACATGTTCAGAGGATTATAGACTTACACACAGAGGAAGCGCCGGTGTTATTAACATCCGTAATATTCAGCGGAATGGCAGGGTAATTTCAATCACACAGGTGAAAGAAGAGGATGAATTAATACTTGTCTCAGCACTCGGTATGATTATAAGGTTACCAGTTGAGCAGATAAGAGAAATGGGCAGAAGCACTATGGGAGTAAGACTTATGAATCTACCAGAGAACGACAGGGTCGTTGACGCTGCTGTAGTCCAGCCGGAGGATGAACAGGTTCCAACAGAGGAGCAGAAATAAAGGCAAGTGAGATAGTCCGTGAGATAGAATCCTGGAGCAGAGAGAACAGGATTTATTCAGCTCCCCCTCCGGAAGTTGGAAAAGGTTTTTCGCTTCCTTCGAAATCATTGAACAGATCTGTTATTGAGCCTGAAGCAAGGGGCAGGATCTTTGACATATCCCTGTTCTCAAAAGACTGGCCGGAAGCGGGAGAGATTCTTGCCTATCTTCTCTCAACAATAAAAAAAGTCGATGGCCAGGCACTTCTCGAAAATCTGTCCAGAATGAACGAACCTCCCCCGGTAGAGCAGGAAACAGCAACGGAATGGTTTTCCGCTGTAAGCAACCTTCCATCGTCTGCTGTTGTTGTAGCTGTACTTGAATTCTTCCACCTGAGCTGGACATGGAATCAGATAGGACCGACTACAGGCTTAACATTCAAGGAATTCCTCAGTCTGTTCTATAGAGTGTTTCAGGTACTTGCAGAAATGCAGGGAGACGCATCTCTTATCAGGAAACTGATACAGATGGGTTTTAACTGGCCTGATCGTTTTGGTTTCATTCTCGAGAGAGCGAGAATAGGGGGAGTAAATGTTATACACGCTCTTGAGAAAGCACAGGAACTGATACCTGAAATCCCCCTTGTTGCTGAAAATTCACTGGTTGATTTCGCTCTGGAAACGGGATGGTATCTTCTCGGAAACGAGCACCTCCCTGTTTGGAGAGCTGTTGGCAGAAATGGAGAATCTCTTCTGAGAAAGCTGAGGGGGTTTTCCATACAGATGGAGTCTATAAAGATTCTTTCAGGATTTCTTGGACGTCTTGAGGATACTGATCAGCTTCAAGATCTGCTGGAAGACTCAATTCCCGACGAGATAGAAAATATAGCCGGTACACAGGAAAAGGCCGTCCTTTCAGAAACACTTGAACTGCTTTCAGAGGAAGCGATAACAGCGCTTACAAGACGAACTGAAAGAGATATGTGCCTGGATATAATGGCCATTCAGGTGAGAGACTGTTCGCCTTTTGAATATGGACAGGCTATTGCCGAGATGATGCTGTTCAGGAGTAGAGGGAAAGCAGAGAGAAAGATCTTCAATGGAATTTACGACCTTTGCGCGAAAAACGATAGCAACAATCTTATTATTGAAATTGCAAGGATGTCGGCTGAACGCAGGGAAACTCCATTTTATGATGAAATGAAGACAGAGTACTATCTTAGATTTATACCGATTGCTCTTTCAATTCTGGAAGACCAGAAAAGAGCGCCGGATATCAGACGAGTTACTAATTCTATTGGACGACTTATGGATGCAGTACTGAGCCAGAATGATCCGTCCATATCACTGGAATCACTTGAGAAATTAATATCTGAAACTGAAATCAATTTCGATAAACTTCTTCCTGCTATAATATTGCTGCTTCGATCAACCAATGAGGAATTAAAGCATGAGCACGTTATCAAGAGCGAGATATTCGTCCTGATACTTGATCTGCTGGATGATAACTACCGAAGAAGACTTCTTGAAGGAGAACAGACACACTGGCTTTCTCCCCTTTCAAATGCAACCATTGATTCCTGCAGGAAAGTTGTTGAAGCGATGGGGAGAATTTCAAACCGATCTCTGCGAAGCCGCTTCATGGATAAAGTAATAGCTCCTCTTTTTCAGGAGATCGGAGCAGATGAATTAATATTCAGCGAGTTAATTACATCAGCTGTATCCACATATAATAGAGAAATGAGTCTGGAGCAGCTGAGAAATGAAGAAATAGCCATCCTTGGCAGACTCTTTAGAGCGGAAGACAGGAGCAAAGCGCTTAAAGTCTCAATGAATCGACTGCTGCGGATACCGGGAATAGAAGAAAAAAGCGCAAACGATCTTATATACTGTGCCCGTATGCTTTGTGAAACGCTCTCCCAGCAGGCCGTATGGCTTGAGAAATCAGGCCACAGGATATTCAGCAGATTTCTCTCAAGAGGATTAACAGCTTTCGTTAAAACACTGGTTGAGTATCCGGAGATTTCGGAACACCTGACAAGCGGTAACATGATGAGAGAATTGCTGACCAGAATGATTCCTACAAAGGAAACGGAAGACAGCAATGTTGCGCTATGGCAGCTGAAAACCGCGTCGGTGTTTTTCGGTGAGACTATTCCTTACTCGGTGGAAATACTCACCGGCAAGCCTGAATTGCTGATTCCATATCTTCGAGATATTACGGAACTCGCTGTCGGCTCGATGCATGGAGAGCTTGCAGGAGCTACTTTTCTCTCCTGGATGTCGCACAGACTGGAGAAAAAACTCATTGATGAATATGCTAGAAAACTAGATAACGGTTCTGTTCCCTCAGAAGTGCAGAGAGATATCGAGGGATCACAGATGATGAATGCCTGGCGAGCTGTCCGAGACAGCTCATCAGAGATACTGAGAGATACGGTTAGTTCTCTGAAAGCGGTAACGCAGCAGATACTTCACAGAAAAATAGTAATAAGAGAAGGAAGAAAACTGGTTGAAGGATTCATAGAAAATGGGTGTAAAGAACTTATTTTAAAAGTATCTGTGTCTCCGGACAGAAAAGAAGTCATTGAACTGCAAAAGGCTGCGGGGGATTCCGAATTGATAGATATTTTCAGAATAATGGAAGGAAGAGAACCTGTTGGAAAGAAGAAACAGCTTCCTGAGAACGTAGAGCAATTTTTTCTTTCTCGCGATTGTCCTCCTGGAGAGAATCCCTGCAGGTTCTGGAGGAGTAAAGCCTTTTCCCCTCTGGAGAATGTGCTGGTTGATATCATTCTTCTCTATACAAGCAATGAAAGCCTCTCGAAGATTGAACAGATGATGGATGATTTCGTTGAGATTATAGGATATCTTGGCGCAGATGAGGTTTTCAGACCTTCCATAATTTTTACTGCATTGGAAAAATCCCTTTCGAAGACAGAAAAAGGGAAAAGACTTACCGTTCACATGGTAGAGAGAAACCTTGAAAAAAATATCTACAGGCTGATGTGGCGCAGAAAAGCAACGAATAAGACAGCTGAATCTGTAAGTGAATTTGTGCCTGAGAAAAAAATAACGAATATGCTTTTTGACAGAATTACCAGAGAGAGAACATCACGGGAACAAATTCTCTTCACTAAGAAATTCGCAAGAATATTCGCGTCGGTTGAAAGTCTGATAATGAAAAGAAAGAACTCGGAGATACAATCCGCCAGATCTGTTCTGCAGCATATATGGATATTCAATTCAGAAGCGATCAGGCCATCCTCGGCCGTAGAAACAGCAAGAGACGCAGTGGAAACAATAACACAGTTCTTCCTCGAGATCGGAGCCAGAACAGGAGCTATAACAGCTCCTGAGGCCGGAGCGATAAGCCTTGGCATGAGACGTAAATATAGAGATAACGCTAATACGGTAGCCATATTGATCAAATGGACGCAGGATTCAACCCGTGGAGATCTTCTGGCTCTTGTTGAAGCACATCACCCTCTTCTTGAAGCAGTTAGCCGTGACAGCGAACTGATACAGCTTATAGATGATCTCTGGGGTGACGGCAAGGCAAGGCTTTACATAAGATCACTCGCGGATCGCCCGGACAGACTTAAAGATCGTCTGCTTCATCATCTCGGAGTAAAATCCAGAGCTAAGAACAACGGTATAAAATATGTCTGACCAAATCGAATCTGCTGTCAGAGAAATAGCTCTTGTTTCTACCGGTGGCACAATCGAGATGACGACCGGAAGCAGAGGGCTGGTTATTGCTGATGATATTAATCAACGTCTGCTTGATGGAGATGTTATTCCGGCCAATGTCAGAGTTACGCAAATCAAATTCAGCAGCATTCCCAGTCCTCATATGACACCGGGCATGATAAGAGAACTCTGTATCAAGCTTGAAGAGCTTGCATCCGGTGGAAAATTTGACGGAATTGTAGTGACTCACGGGACAGATACATTGGAAGAAAGCGCTTTTCTTGCGGATGTATACCTTAAGGAACAGATACCTGTTGTCTTTACAGCGGCAATGCGAAGTAATGCCGAGATGGGAGTTGATGGGCCGAGAAACCTGAGAGGAGCTCTGCTTGTTGCTGCAAATACTGAAGTTCATAAGTTGGGAGTTACAGTAGTTCTTAATGATGAGATTCACGCTGCAGGAAGAGTCACCAAGACTTATACGAGTAACGTAAGCAGCTTTGCTTCACCTGGTTATGGGCCGTTAGGCTTTGTTGACCAGGATAGGATTCTTCTGCAGCGAATGCCCTTATGGAGACTTCATCTGCCGCCTGGAGAGCTTGAAATGAACAGAAGCATAGGACTTGTCAGAATTGCATCAGGTTTTGGAGCAAGAGAAATCAGATTCAGTACGGACTGTAAAGACAGCGGGCTGGTAATAGAGGCGTTCGGGAGGGGTAATGTTCCGGTAGATGTTGCTTCTGCCGTTGAATATGCGGTAAGTAAAGGAACAATTGTCTGTGTATCAAGCAGATGTTACGTTGGAAGAGTACTTGGTGTTTACGATTATTCAGGAGGAGGAGCAGACCTGGAGCAGAAAGGCGCAATATTTGCGGGAGATATGCAGGGTCACAAGCTGAGATTACTGCTTATGGCATGTATTAGCATGAAGATGAACAGGCAGGAGATCAGAGAACTGCTTAAGGTGCTCTGACAGTGCCGGACTTTGTTGACAAACAAGAACACGCAGACTTAGTATACCGCATGCTGCATCGGAATGAGCAGGTTTTATATGCCTGAGAAGGGTTTTACCGCGACTTTCATTTCTAATTCTGGTAAAACACATCACCAGTTTAATGTAAGCGGGTGGAAGCTTCATTTGACAAGGGTAATGCTGGCGCTGTTTGTGCTTGTAGTATCTGCGGCGGCAGCCATAGTTGCTTTTGGGTTAATGGAAACGGGAGAAACAGACAGACTGAGAGAAGAAATCTCCATGCTGCAGGATTCCCTTGCAGTAAGGAGAAATATAGAAGCGCGCCTTGAGAGCATAGAATTGAATCTGGAACAGCTGGGCAGCTTCAGACAACGAATAGAAAACATAGCGAGTACTATTTCATTGCAAGTGGATACTCTGGAGCAGTAACGCAATAAAGAAAAGAGGAACAGGAATCATGCAGAAAAAGGAATATTCCTCCACCATGGATTCCATTCTTGGACCCGGCAGTATTTGTAAAGGTTCATTGAAAGTAGATGGAGGTCTCAGAATAGATGGTGCAGTGGAAGGAGAAGTCACCGTATCCGGTACCCTGACCGTTGGCCGGGAAGGAATAATATCAGGTGATGTATCGGTGAGCCAGGCAATTGTCGGAGGAACAATACGGGGAACGGTTAGAGCTGAACAACAGCTTGAGCTTCAAAGCGGATCCAGACTTGAGGGAGACATATTTACCCGATCTCTTGTTATTGAGGATGGCGTCTTCTTCGAGGGCAGTTGCAAAATGAGTCGTGGCAACGAGTCAGAGTCTTAATGTGGAAAATGTGGAAAAGGTTACAAAACTGTGGAAAACTATCTAACCGTATGATACTCAAAAGGATACACAATCACTTAAAGTAGTTTCATAAGTAGTATCCACAACAGACACTGTCATGGAGGTATAGCGCTGTTCCCGGTTATTTCAATGTCTGAAAGACCGGTGTTCCCAAGTTGATTAATCGAAAGGCTGGTATTTAAATGGCAAAAATAGATGCTCTCCGCAAAGGTGAGGATCAGGCCAGGCAGGTACTGGAGAACGCTAAAAAGGATGCCCGGCGGATAACACAGAGTATTCCGGAGATGATTGAGGAAATGAAGCGGAAGGAAGACGATTATCTCAGGGAAGTTACATCCGAAGCTGAAGCGGCTGTAGAGAAGGTTGTGACTCAGCTGAAAGGAAAACTCGACGAAAAAACGGACAGTAAGCTCAAATCACTGGCGGAGCATGAAGCAAACCTTGAGAAAGCGGCTACCAGAAGTCTTCACGAACATATCCTCAGAGGCGGGAAAGAAGACTGATGAGCCTTGATGCGATATCGAAGATAGAGGTTCTGTGTCATGCAAAAACCCGTGAGAAGGTTCTTGAGAAGATAGAATCCTCAGGGAAAGTCCATCTGATAGATATGTCGGAAATCGAACAGACAGGGGCAATGAAATTTTTCAAACCCGCTTCATTGAATACAGATGACCTTTCAGAAAGGATATCGAGCCTCGAAAAGGCAGTTCAATTTCTCGAAGAAGAAACTGCAGGGGAGAAGAAGCAAAAACCCTCAATACCTCCCTCTCTTTCTGAAAAGGAACTCATGGCGCTTTCTGAGGATGAGAATCTTCTGGAGAAAGCACGCAGAGCATGGTTCATAGCAATCAGGAAAGCCAAGCTTGAAGGCGCGGAAAGAGAACTTGAACAGGAGAGAGATTTCCTGATGGAATGGGAAGAGCTGCCGGTTCCATTTGAGGATCTTAGAAAGAAAGGATCCTACCTGCTTGCGGCAGGTATTCTCGAAAAAGACGCAATTCAGCAATTGCATTCCCCGGAATGGGAAAAAGACAATCCTCTCTTTCATCTCGAAGTCATTCAGAAGAAGAAGAAACTTGAGAGGGTTATCGCGGCTTTTCATGAATCCGTATCAAGAGAAGTCCTGCAGTCGCTCGGAGAGGTGGGATTCTCTCAACAGGACTTCGGATCCAGACAGGGGATGGTAAAGGATAACCTGGAAGAGGTTTGTCGTGAACTGGAACTTGTTGACGGTAAAATGAACACGCTTCACGAAGAAGCGGTGAAGCTGTCTTCGTTCATTACTCGATTCCGCATTCTTCTTGATGCTGCCGGACTGCTTCTTGAAAGACTGAATGCCGCAAGAACAGCATGTGTCAGTACTCATGTATTCCTGTTCAGAGCATGGATACGCACCGCCGATCTTGACAGGTTGAGAGAGAATCTTTCTCAGCTTGGAGAAGTAGCTGTTGAGGAAATCGAACCGGAGAAAGACGAAACACCACCCTCTCCGATAACTGAAAACGTTGTGGCTTCACCATATACATTGCTTACGGATATGTACGGCCAGCCAACAAGAAGGGATCCCGACCCAACGCCCCTGATAGCGCCATTTTATGCCCTGTTCTTCGGTATCTGTATCGGTGATGCCGGATACGGAATTGCTCTTGCTCTCGGGTCCGCATTAGGCTGGTATCTGGTACGCAGAAGACACGGAAATCCAAGATTATTCCAACTTCTGTTCCAGGGGGGATTAGCGAGCATTCTGGTTGGAATCTTCCTCGGAGGCTGGTTTGGTATTTCCTTTGACGATCTTCCAGGTATTCTTCAGACTCCGGCACTGATGCTTAATAAGCTCGTGCCGGGATATCAGGTTGGTGAGCAGGGGCAGGAAGGCTTCGGAGTATCGAAGCAGTTCCTCTATTTAACACTTGCTCTGGGGCTGGTGCAGCTTACGGCAGGTATCGTTATCAATCTCAGGAAACGCTGGAGAGCAGGAGAAAAATTAGCGGCCGTTGTAGATCAATCCGGCTGGCTGCTTGCCACGGCTGGTCTTTTTCCATGGCTCTTCAATCACTATCTGCTCAACGGGGCGCTCTATAACGTTAACGGGCCGCTTGATAAAGTATTTACCATGATGCTTGCCGCGGGTGCTGTCCTCATATTCATAATGGGAGGAAGGGAAGCAAAGGGATTCGGAAAGATAGGGACCGGAGCATACGCCCTGTACGGCATAGTGAATATTCTCGGGGATGTACTGTCATATTCAAGACTTTTTGCTCTTGCCCTTTCGAGCGCGATAATCGCTCAGGTTATAAATCAGATGGCCGGAATGCTGGTCAGCGAACTTGGAATACCTGTTGTCGGTGTAATTCTGGCCATTGTGGTTGTTGTTGCAGGGCATTTATTCAATATAGCAATGGCAGCCCTGAGCGGTTTTATCCATACCGCAAGACTGCAGTTTGTGGAGTTCTTCGGAAAATTCTACGATGGTACGGGGGTTCCATTCAAACCGCTGAGATATGAACCGAAGTTTGTGCATATTGATAGAGAAAAATAGTAAATAAGACTCTTTCCGTTTAGAGAGAAAGGAGATATTGAGTGGAACAACTAGTTGCATATATGGGAATAGCTCTTGCCTGCGCGCTCGCCGGGATCGGTTCGGCAGTTGGAGTAGGTATTGCGGCTCAAGCAAGTACGGGAGTTATGAGCGTTGATCCCGGCAAATTCGGGAAGCTGCTGCTTCTTTCAGCTCTGCCCGGAACACAGGGTATCTACGGTTTTGTTATCGCATTCCTGCTTCTCGGGAAAATGCCGCTGGTTACAAGCATGCCTGTTGCATGGCAGGTCTTCACGGCAGGTTTGCCGATAGCGCTTGCCGGTCTGTTTTCAGGAATTCATCAGGGAAAAGTCTGCGCTGGTGGAGCTATGATGACGGCGAAACAGCCTGATGATTCAGCAAAATCGCTCATTCTCGCGGTTTTTGTTGAATTCTACGCGATTCTTGGATTCCTTGTATCATTCCTCATGCTGCAGGGCATAGGAGGGTAATCAGGAAATGTCTCTCGAAGCAATCCTTTCAAAAATAGAGGCAGACGCGGAAAAGGAAGCGAATATCATCCGCGGGGAAGCGGAAAGAGAAAGAGAGAAAGAAAAAGAAAAACAGGCCGGAGAGATAGAAGAAAAGCGCAGGAAAAATCTGGACAGGATAAATACAAAGGTTCAGGATATGCAGAAGCGAAAGGAATACCACGTTCAAAGGGAATCAGTCAGAAAACTGATGAATACCCGGAGAGCTCTTATGGATGAAGCAATCCGAAAGGCTGTTGAGAACCTGTCATCAGAAAGCACCGAGAGTTACCTTGAAATGATAGCATCGCTTCTTGACAACTGTGATATTGAAGGAGAAATTGAAGTTCTGATTTCTTCTGTGGATGAATCACGAATTACAGCGAAGTTCCTGAAGAAACATTCCACGGATTCAAGGAAATATGTCCTATCGGATAGCAGGCATAAAGAAACAGGCGGCATCATCTTACGTGCTGGCAGGATAAGCCAGAACGGTACTTTCCCGATGATAGCGGAACTGATTCATGAAAAGCTTGTAATGGAGCTTTCTCAGATTATACCTCTGGAGATGGATTGAAAAATGCCGGATAGCTTCATATATGCCAACGGAAGAATAAGCGGCAAGGAAAATACATTGCTGGACGAACGAATGTGGCAGATGCTCATATCCGCGCAGAATGAAGAAGAAGTGCTTCGATTTCTTGGAGACACCTGGTATGGAGGCTTCATGCAGCATCATAGCCTTGAAGGCTGCTTCATCAATGCAATGGAGGTTACAGAGGAAGAACTTGTAGAGCTTTCGGAAGACGATAGACTGACCAGAGGGCTTCTTCACAGAAGAGACGTCAGAAATGCCAGATATATATGGAAGAATCAGCTTACCGTTCAGAGAACTCCAGGGGAAATCGAAATTGAACGACCTGGGCTGATACCTGTGGATATACTGGAAAAGGCGGTACACAACGCTTCCGCAAGGGAAGAGCTGCCGGGTCTTTTCAGAGAAACTCTGGAGGAGCTTCTTGAAACGGAAGGGATCAGTGGCCCCGATCTGGATCGTTCAATGGATAATCTTGCGGCAGAGGTTGAATATGAAGAACTTCCCCGCATAAGCTCCGGGTTCAGGACGTTTGTAATGACAGGACTTGAGCAGAAGAATTTCCTTACCGCCGGTCGATGCAAGCTTGCAGGATCTTCAAAACAGAATGTTCAGGAATTGCTGCTTCTGGGCGGATACCATTCAGGAGAGGAAATTGCCGAAGCATATCAGAGGAATACACTTCCCATGCTCATAGCGGAGACTCCCGGTTTTGATGAACCTGCCAGGGCTTTCGCAGAAGCTCTTGATTCCGGTTCTTTCTTCGCTTTTGAAAAAGAGTGCGATAGACAGCTTCTGGAGCTACTTGAAAAAGGGGCTTTCCCTGTTTTCGGCCCATCCCCGCTGGCAGCATTTGTTATCAGAAGGGAGATGGAAATCAAACATCTCAAGCTTCTGGTCGCAGCGAAAATCGCCGGGGTTGATTCGAGCAGGCTTCAGAAACGCCTGCCAAGGGGATAGGAGCACAGTATGCCGCATGGCGAGATAGCCTTTCTTGGAGACGCTGACAGCGTACTTGGTTTCAGGGCTCTGGGAGTCGAAACTATCGTCCCGGATGACGCTGATGACGCGAGGAAACAATTCGAAAGATTAGTGAAGCATAAAACTTCGGTTATCATGATTACCGAGAAAATGATGGATTATCTGCAGGAACAGATGGAAGAAGTTATGCATATGGCCATTCCGGCTGTAGTGGTTCTTCCGGGTATAACAGGAACGCTGAAACGTGGCGAGGATACAATCAGAGAACTCATAATAAGGGCTGTTGGAGTGGATTTGATGTCAGATGAACAGAAGTAAGCTCAGGGACCGGGTAAAACCTGCCGGAGGCGATGGATGATAAAGGGAACAATCGATAAGATAGCGGGTCCGCTTGTTGTCGCGGACGGAATGAAAGACGCCAGGATGTTCGACCTGGTCTATGTGTCAGACTACTCTTTGATAGGCGAGATCATCGAACTGAAGGGTAACAGAGCGTCTATTCAGGTGTATGAAGAAACCGGAGGACTTAAACCGGGAGATCCTGTCGTAGCTACAGGAGAACCCCTTTCGGTTGAACTCGGTCCGGGTCTTCTTACGGCGATATACGACGGTATCCAGCGCTCACTGGACAAGATACGCGAAGAAGCGGGAGACTGGATAACAAGAGGAATCAGCATCAGAGGTCTTGATCACAAGAAGGAATGGAATTTCAAGCCTGTTGCAAATGAAGGTATGGAAGTCTCCGGTGGTGAGATATTGGGAGAAGTTCCAGAAACCGAAGTAATTGTGCATAAAGTCATGGTTCCCCCGGAGGTCAAAGGGGAAATTACCTGGATGATAGATGAAGGCGTGTACAATATAGACACTATCGTAGCAAAGGTTAAGGAGCCTTCAGGAGAAACAAGGGAACTTTGCATGTACCATAACTGGCCTGTTCGAAAACCGCGGCCCGTAGCTGAGAAAAGAGCTCCCGTGGAACCTCTTATAACCGGCCAGAGAGTCATTGACGCTTTCTTCCCTCTTGGAAAAGGCGGAACAGCCTGCGTTCCAGGACCGTTCGGCAGTGGAAAGACCGTTATCCAGCACCAGCTCGCCAAGTGGGCTGACGCGGAAATAGTCGTTTACGTCGGATGCGGCGAGCGGGGAAACGAAATGACAGACGTTCTTCAGGAATTCCCTGAACTTGAAGATCCCAAGAGCGGCAAACCACTGATTCTCAGAACAGTACTTGTAGCAAATACAAGCAACATGCCCGTTGCTGCACGAGAGGCAAGCGTTTATACCGGCATAACCATCGGTGAGTATTTCAGGGATATGGGTTATTCGGTTGCTCTGATGGCTGATTCCACAAGCAGGTGGGCAGAAGCGATGAGAGAGATGTCCGGAAGACTCGAAGAAATGCCGGGAGAAGAGGGATATCCCGCATATCTGGGAACGAGGATTGCTGAATTCTACGAACGGGCAGGGAATGTGCAATGTATCGGAGGAGACAGAAACGGAGCCCTTACGGTTGTCGGCGCTGTCAGCCCTGCCGGCGGAGACCTTTCAGACCCGGTTGTACAGGCAACACTCAGGGTTGTTAAGGTCTTCTGGAGCCTGGAGGCAAAACTTGCGTATGCAAGGCACTTCCCGGCTATTGGATGGCTTGACAGCTACTCTCTCTACGCAGACAATCTGAAAGAGTACTACAACAGAGAGCTTGGAGATGAATGGGTTCTGATGATGAAGGAAGCAATGGCCCTTCTACAGCGGGAGGCAAATCTTATGGAAATAGCCCGTCTGGTCGGAGCCGAATCTCTTTCCCCCGAGGACCAGCTGATTCTATACACTGCAAGATCTCTGAGGGAGGATTTCCTTCATCAGAACGCTTTCCATGAAGTTGATACTTATACATCCATCACAAAACAGAAGATCATGATGGAGGTAATAATGCACACACACGGTGAAATGGAAAAGGCACTGCATGCAGGAGTATATCCGAGAGAACTGTTCACCCTGCCTCTGAAAGAGGAAATTAACAGAATGAGATATATCCATGAGGATAATCTCTCCGATATTTCTGCAATCAAAGAACATGTAACTTCACAGATCAACGGTCTGATCGAGAAGGAACAGACCGCCTGAGGGGGCAATGGGATATGATCAGAGAATACACAACGACCGTTGAGATATCCGGCCCTCTGATGCTTGTTGACAGCGTTGAGGGTGTAGCTTACGAAGAACTGGTGGAAATAGAGCTTCCCAATGGAGAGATCCGTCACGGGAAAGTTCTCGAGATAGACAGCCGCATGGCTCTCGTACAGCTATTCGAAGGGAGCAGCGGTACGGATATCTCCAGAAGCAAGGTCCGCTTCCTCGGGAAGCAGGTAGAGCTTGGTGTTTCAGAGGAGATGCTCGGCAGAGTATTCGATGGACAGGGACGTCCAAGAGCTCCTTTTGATACAGCTCCTCCCATAGTTCCCGAAAAGATGGTGAACATAAACGGAGCTCCTATCAATCCTTACGCAAGGGATTATCCGGCCGAGTTCATTCAAACCGGTTTCAGTTCCATTGACGGAATCAATACGCTGGTGAGAGGGCAGAAGCTTCCGATATTCAGCGGTAACGGACTTCCGCATTCCATTGTTGCGGCTCAGATCGCACGTCAGGCCCATGTGTGTGGAGGTGAGGAAAGTTTTGCTGTGGTCTTCGCTGCGATGGGAATTACATTTGAGGAAGCCGATTACTTCATCCGTGATTTTCGTTCGACAGGAGCCATGGACAGGGCGGTTGTTTTCATGAACCTGGCGGATGATCCTGCCATCGAGCGTATCTCAACACCGAGAATGGCGCTGACAGCAGCGGAATACCTTGCTTACGAGAAAGATATGCATATCCTTGTTATTATGACAGATATGACTAATTACTGTGATGCTCTCAGAGAGATAGCCGCTGCCAGGAAAGAAGTTCCCGGAAGGCGGGGTTATCCAGGTTACCTTTACACGGATCTTGCGTCGATCTACGAACGGGCGGGAAGAATCAAGGGCAGAAAAGGATCAATTACACAGATTCCCATTCTTACTATGCCGGAAGATGACAAGACTCATCCTATTCCCGACCTTACCGGCTATATCACCGAGGGTCAGCTGATCCTCAGCAGAGAACTTCATAAGAAGGGTATCTATCCTCCTATGGATGTTATGGAATCTCTTTCGAGACTCAAGGATAAAGGTATTGGCGAGGGAAAAACACGCGGAGACCACGCAGACCTCTTCAACCAGCTCATGGCAGCATACTCGGCCGGGAAAGACGCCAGAGAACTGGCAGTTATCCTTGGCGCGGCCGCATTGAGCCCGCTTGATCAGAAGTACCTGAAATTCGCTGAGGAATATGAAAAGCGTTACATCAGCCAGGGAAACCATGAAAACAGGAATATAGATGAAACTCTTGACCTTGGCTGGGAGCTTCTGAAGCTTCTTCCAAGAGAAGAAATGAAACGAATTGATCCAAAACGTCTTGATAAATACTGGCCTGCTTCCGACAGGAAAAAGACAGAGGGCAGCTGATGGCGATAAAGGTTCGAGCCACAAGGATGGAGCTTCTTCAGCTCCGGAAAAAAATTGCTCTGGCCAGGAGGGGTCATAAACTTCTGAAGGACAAACTCGACGAACTTATGCGCCAGTTCAAAATATTGATAAAGGAATATGAAGGAGCAAGGAGCAAGCTTGAAAAGGAACTCAGTATTGCTTACGGCGAGTTCCTCTTCGCGAGAGCCGCGATGACGGAACCGGGTCTTCTCGATGCTCTTAGATATCCCGGAGCGGCAGCGAAGGTGCAGACCTCCAAGAGGAAGATCATGAACCTGATTCTTCCCGTATTTGAGGTCTCCATAGAGGGGAATGTTCGTAATTACGGAATATTTGACACACCAGCGGAGCTTGATGAAGCTCTGGAAGTTTACAAAAGAATACTGCCCCATATCGTGAAACTGGCGGAACAGGAAAAGGCTATCAGTCTTCTTGCAAGAGAAATTGATACAACCAGGAGGAGGGTAAACGCTCTTGAGTACAAGCTGATTCCTGAACTTGAAGAAGCTATAAGATCTGTCAGATTGAAGCTGGACGAAATGGAGCGCGGAAACCTTACAAGGCTTATGAAGGTTAAGGAAATGGTGGAGGAAAAACGGGAGAAAAACCGCGCCTGACCAAGGTCGGACTTAACTATCTAAACTTTATTGACCTGATATAGACTTATCCTAATATATAATTGATTAAACAAAATTGCTTCTGAATAATCGTTCCTTTGTTAATACTCCCTTAACAATGCTGTCATATTGTTTGTGAATGGAATGTTCTGGAATTCAGATAACGAAGCAACGGGTCTTGATATTCATGCTCGAATAGCTTATCAATTAGCGATTGAAAACTGCTTTGAAATTAACACGAAAGGAAAGAAATGAAAAAAGTATTAATGCTTTCTATGATTTTCGCATTTGTTCAGATTGCGAGCGCTGTTCAAACGGTGAACTACGGCTGGGAAGGAACCGAAACAATTCTGGGCATGTATCCGGAGAACGGTGTAATAGCTCAGATTGCTACTGACCCTGTACACGGAGGCTCCCAGTCTCTTTACCTTGAGCGTGTTGCTGAAAGTACTCCCCAGGCATTTGTAGCATGGATTGTAGGACTTTCGGATGGCGATGAAGTTACAGGAAGTTTCTGGCGGTACGACGTAACCCCGGGAGTCCCACCCTCCTGCCGAATCTGGGCGCACTGGAACGACGACCCGGATGACGTGTACGGGCACAACGGAAGCGCAAGCGGCAACGGTGAATACGGAACCGGGGAAGGCTGGGATGAAACATCCTATACTTGGACTGTTGTGGAAGGCCATACAGGTCTTGTTATTGAAGCAAGGGTATACTCAAATCCGGGTGACATCATCTGGGTTGATGATATGACGATTATTGCTCCCGATGGAGCGACAATTTACGTGCCTGGAACCGTATCTCTAGAAAGCGGAACCTGGGCTGATATCAAGGCTGCATTCTAAACACCGAAACATCTTTTCACAGGAAACTGCGGAGAAGCAAAAGCTTCCCCGCAGTTCGCTATGTGACTGTCTCAGAAAAGCTCCCCGAGTTTTTCAACCATACTTACAGCGCCCTCGAAGACCTCAGCGGGACCGCTCGCGAGCATATATGCAGGAGTAGTGACAATTTTTCTTTCAATATCCACAACGGAGTCGTTGACAGGACAATTCACATGAACGGCTCCCATTACATTAATGGCATCAGCAGTTTCAGGATGAGAACCGATAGTCAGTCTTGCACCCGGAATTACTCTTGCGAGGATTACAGGAGCGATGCACATTGCCGCAATCGGTTTTCCGTCTTTCATTGCTTCATTGATCAGCTTTCTGACTTCCTGATTAACGGAGCATTCAGCCCCATCCCGTGCGAATGAGCAAAGCGTCAGAGCCGCACCGAAACCTCCTGGGAAAACAACGGCATCGTATTCATCAGGCGAGAGGTCTGCAAGAGGTTTAATATTCCCCCTGGCTATTCTTGCTGCTTCCACAAGAGCATTTCTGGTTTCACGTTCCGGCTTTTCTGCATAGTGATCAACAGAAGCTGTCTGCTCTATATCCGGAGCGGTGAAGATTATGTCGTAACCCGCTCTGTCAAGAGCGATAAGAGCGGAAACAGCTTCATGAATCTCCGTGCCGTCCTTTACACCACTACCGCTGAGTACAAATGCCACTTTTCTTTTCATGAGAAATCCTTTCCGAAAAAACAAGAGTTCCAGTCTGAATGAACAGATACTACATCAGACAAAGTCAGTCCAGCGCTTTCCACCCTTTCTAGCGAACGGTCAGTAGAGTATCTTCGAAAAGAATTATTCAGGAGGGTTGAACATGAGCAGAATACTCTTTTCTTTTCTTGTACTTTTAATGATGCTTTCATCATGCTACTATGGAGCCATGCAGGGGGCGCACACACTTGGGGAGAATCACCTTACAGCGACAGGAGGAGTAACACTTCCGGCTTATTTTTCGGCCGAATCGAAAAGCGAGGCTGAAGACAACAGGATAGATTTCCTTCAGGCATATCCATCAATAAGTATTGCCACAGGCGCGACCGACAGGATTGATCTTGGAGCATCGTCGTTCGGGTATGGCGTTGGCCCCTTCGTAAAATACAACCTGATGCCGCCTTCGAACCCAACTGCGGTATCTGCGCTGCTTAATATGAATTACATTATTCCAATGCAGGTCATGCTGCCGAGAATTTCACTTTGCGCTGGACACCGCTTCGATCGTGATCTGGAGATTTTTGTAGGATGTGACGCAGGATACGGGCCAGATCTTGCTAATATCCCGAAGACGGACGACGGAGGACATGACTGGGATCTGGTTGAAAATTCATTCTTTTCCTGTATACGAACCGGCTGCAGCTATGAACTGAGAGGTTCTGGCGGTCAGAACGCAAACAGGGCATACTTACCTGAATCCATCCTGTTCCAGTTCTCCTTTCCGCTTGATCTTGCAAGGGGCATGGTACTTGTCGGGTTAGCGGTAACCTACTGAGATATAAAACGGGGACACGCACCAGAGCGTGCATGTCCCCGTAGATATGCAGTCTAAGAACCGAAGGTCAGAAAGTTGACTTTATCGATCCCCAGGTTTCGCGTTCGAGGGCTGTGTAGAGAAAACCGGGAGTCGGCTCCCCTTCAAGCCATGTCACGCTAAGGTTTTCACTGGTCTCATCATGGCCGGTTAAACCGTTTCCGCCAGTAAGGGTTTCGGTTCCCTCGTACATATCCACCCTCTGGAAAGTCATTCCATAAGCGTGCCCTGTATAGTAAATGGCATCCTGGCTTGCTTCAGGAGTGTCATTGAGATATGAGGCAGTGTTGATCGTGATATAACTTTTGTCAACGAATTCACCGGCATCGTCTCCCCATACAGCGTAATCGATATCGTAGCAGAGGTCGCCACTGTCGGAAGCATCATCGAACAAGAACATAGTAATAGTCTCGCCAGAGTTTGTAAAACCTGCGGATGAACCGGCAAAACCGTTAGTCGGTACAACCATGGGAGTTGCGCCACCGCCTGTGCTTCTGATGTCGTAATCGGCCTGGACACCATACTCCGTTTCAAATGCTAACCCGCTCATGGCGATAACGATTACTTCCCCGGGGGCGATTACGTCACCCAAAGGGAACTGCACAAGGAAATCATAAGAACTCTGATATGAAATCGGTCCCAGAGCAATTTGAGGATAGAAATCGTCGACACAGGAACTGTCACCATAAAGATCTGTAAGATGCACGAGTGACAGAGGGATTGTTGATACGGTAGGGTTGTAGATCTCAACGAACTCTCCGTCAGTGGGAGTATCACATATTTCAGTAAGAAGAAGGTGATCAGCTTGAGAGAAAGCCAGTGCGGACACAAGAAGACAAAGAACAAAAACAAGCTTCATGCTGCATATCCTTTCAGTGATTACAAAACATAACAACATCAATATATATATATTACAGCGAACTTGAGCAAATGAGACAACCAGTATATTTACGGAGTTTGAAGGGAAAAATATCTTGTTTTTGATTGACATGCATGTACATACGGATGATTCACCCGATGCCGATATACCCGCAGGTGAATTGGTCGTACGGGGGATGGAAATAAATCTTGCCGGAATCGGGTTTGTTGCTCATGTTGATCTTAATCCGGAGGATCACTGTTATGGAGGATTTGAAGAAAGTATTTACAATCAATCCATAAATCTTGCCAGGAAGAAATCCGGCAGAGGACTGCTTGTTCTGAAAGGAATAGAAGTAGGGGAGCCCCATATTTACGAGGAAAAGGTTAAGAGCATTGTTGATTATTCCAGTTATGATTTCATAACAGGAGCGCTCCATTCACTGCAGGGAATCGGTATGGTTCTGGGCAAAGAGGTCTATGCGGGCGCAGACCCTCTTGAAATCGTTGAGCAGTACTATATTGAAACGCTGCAGATGGTTGAAGAAGCAGATATGGATATACTTGCGCATATGGGTCTTTTCAGAAGAGGGCTGGCGCTGGCCGGTCTGAAGCATGATATCAACGAACTGAAGCTGTGGCCCGATACAATACGACGTATTCTCGAGACCATTATAGACAGGAATATCGCGCTTGAATTGAACACATCCGGTCTGCGCCGGAAGGAAAATATCACATACCCTACACCACTAATCCTCGATCTCTATCACAGGATTGGCGGAGAACTTATTACCACCGGGTCAGATACTCATAGGGAGCCGCATGTTTTCTTCGGTCTTGAAAAAGGAAAGAAGCTTCTAGAAGAAACCGGATTCAAAGGAAGCTACTTCTACAGGAACAGAAAACCGGGAAGGATTCCTGAGTCAGAGAATTTATTCCCGTTGTAAGAACCGGAAAACGAAATATTCTTGTTTAAGGCTTTCTTTGAAAGCGGGTTATAATCAGTTATTATAAATTTTCTTGATGTTGAACAGACACAGATAAAATGATGATATAACCGTCTGTATACCCAAGATTACCAGTGTGATACCCAGAAAACCCCATTTTGTTGTTTCAACCTGAAACAGGATTTCCTGAGCATTCTTCATATACTCGTAAAGGTTGACTGCCGCGATTACAGAGATGACGATTCCAGCGAGGACAAGCACACCTCCAATAATAACTCCCTTGTCTATGGTGAAATTTGTGAAGAATTTACTGAACCTGTCAGGGTACTGGTTACTATTGATGAACTGAGAAAAACCGTAGCTGCTTACTCCATAAAGAATGAACTGTGCCCCAAGAAGAATCAGACTCTGTGAAACCAGCATAGTGAAAATACCAAGCTCACCCAGCAAACTGAAAAGAATAAGAATCATCAGAATAAAACCGGCTGAAAGCAAAGATAGTCCGAGTAACAGAAACAATGCTTTTGGCGCGAATAGAAATATAAACCTCATGTGCCGCCAGCCGTCCCTGAAAGTATTCAAATGCGGTGGTCTGTTGCGTTTATCTCTCTTGAAATCTATGGGGAACTCGTCAATAATCAGTCCCTGTATCTTTGCCTTTATCATCATCTCCGAGGCAAACTCCATGCCTCCACATAATAATTCCAGCTTGTTATACCCTTCCTTCGATATTCCCCTCATGCCGCAGTTGATATCGCGGATCCGCAATTTGAAGAGTACCCGCACAAAGAAAGTGAGGACTGGAGTTCCAAGAAATCTGTGCAGCCAGGGCATGGCTCCCTTCTCCATACTTCCGGTAAGACGATTTCCTATAACAAGATCCTTGCCATTTCTCAGGCGTTTGCAGAATTCGCCAACATATGAAAAATCGTAAGATTCATCTGCGTCCGCGAAGACAATGTACTTTCCCAGGGCTTCCTTAAAACCTCTGTTAAGAGCGTAGCCGTATCCCTTTGAATCCTCATGAACAATTCTTGCACCATGTTCCAGGGCAATGGATACTGAATTGTCGACTGAACCGTTATCGACTACAAGAACTTCACCCTCTATTCCATCACTGCGCATAGTATCAAGAGCCAGATCAATACAGTTGCCTATGGTCTTCTCTTCGTTCAGACAGGGCATAACTACGGAAAGATCCATCTTATATTCTTTCATGATTATCGGGAGCCTATAATCCACTTAACAAAACTGGAAATGTTGAGTAACCGCTTCAAAGATCGAATTTCTATAATTCTAGCAATAATGTAAGAAGGCCTCGTGTAAAACTTCCTGAGCAGTTTCTGCCTTGCTCTGTTTACTTCCTCTGGTTTAATGGAGCCGATTCTCATTATGCTTCTGCCTCCGAAGTCATACTGAGACCATCCTGTTGCTTCTATCCAGCCGCTACTCTTCGCCAGATCGCCAAGCTCGGTTCCCGGATACGGGACAGCACAGTAAGCCTGTACATAATCCAGACCAAGATGCATAGCGTATTCAATGGTCTGCTGTGCTGTACTCGGTGTTTCTCCAGGCAGCCCGAATATGAAATGTCCCATTGCAGGTATCTTCGCATCTCTGCAGAGAGATACAGCTCTGTTAATCTCCTCGACGGATTCGCTTTTTCTAGCTCTGTTCAGAATTATTTGATTGCTTGTTTCTATTCCCAGGCCAAGCAGCATGCAGCCGGCCTGTTTCATATAAGAGAGAATTTCATTATCAAGGGAGGCGGCTCTGGTGGTAGCAGCCCATTCTATATTCAGGTTCAACCTGATTATTTCCTTACACAGCTCTATGCAAAAAGATTTGTCCGAGGTAAATGATTCCTCCCAGAAAAGGAAGCTTTCAATACCGTGAACATTCATGCATGTTACAATTTCTTGAATAATGTATGCAATGGAATGTCTTCTTACCCTTTTTCCATAGTAAACAGGTGCAATACAGAATACACATTTAAAGGGACAGCCACGTGCGGAATTGATGAGAGTAAATCTTTTTCCATTGCTGGGCAGGACATAGAGCTCGTTATTTAGAAGAGCTCGATTTGGATAAGGGAGCTGATCAAGATCCTGAATCAGGGAGCGTGCTGGAGTGGATACCACTCTTTCTCCATCCCTGATAAGAAGACCATCAGTAATGGGAACTTCACCGGTAAGGCTGAATTCCCTGACAAATTTTTCAAACGTGAGTTCTGGTTCCCCATAAATAGCCATATCAACAGAGTGGCAGTATTCCAGCCCCTCTTCTTTCAGCAATGTAAAAAAGACACCGAAGCTCAGTATGAAACAGTCGGGCATACTCCGCTTCAGATCGGTCGCGAATTCCATATCACCATCAATTGATGGGAAACCGGTATTTATCACCAGCAGGTCAGGCTCAAGTTCTGTAACAATTTTCCTGGCAGCCTCTCGATCAGTCTTCTCGATAATGAAATCAAACAAATGGACTTCCATATAAGACTCTGCTATAGAAGCCATTATCGCTAAGGTTATTGGGGGCCATGGGGTTGCCCAGGAATTGGAACTCTGCATGCACCGCCCCTCCCTGATGAAATCCATGCCCATAATCGCAGGTGGATTCACCAGCACAGCCTTCATTTTTGATTCAGTGTTAGGACTGATGTTCATCAGGACTGCTCCATTTCCATACGCTTTAGACCAACTATAGCAGCTAGAAGGATTCCGAAATACACCCGAGGCTCATGGTGATTCAAAGGGAAACCAATCCACAGTGTACTATTCATTAATTCTAACCACATCAAACAGAATAGCAATCAAACCAGTATTCCCCTCTGCTCTGTATGGAACATCCTTTGTCGGACCCCAGTATCCTGAGATTCCGGTTTTCATTTCCCATGCAAGTTTCTTTCTGCCGGAGGGTAAAACTTCGGAATGTCGGTTATCTCGGGATTATCCTCATGCAACAGCGGACGGATGTGCCGATCCCACAAATCCACAAGTAATCTGTATACTGTCATATCACCCTTAAGTTGGAATTTACGCCGAATAACACACAGAATGTTTTCCAGTATCTTCTCAGGATGATAAAGCAGTTTAATTACAAAAAACTGCAGATATATCCATAATCTGGCGCGGGTAATCAGTTTGTAATTCTCACGCCAGGTTGGCGAGAAATTAATCTCCTCAAATTCCAGTCCCTTAGGCATGAGATATGCCATCTGTGTTTTAGGAAGAGGAGTGAGCATGAAGGTGATTATCTCATCAAGTCCAAGTCTGGTGAGCTTGCGGACAAAGCGGTAGGTCATTTTTCTGTCGATTTTTTCTTCTCCGGGAAAACCAAGAACGAAATTGCTATTAATCCTTATGCCAAGCTCATTGCACCACCTTACAGTATTTACCATATGATCAAGGTCAACCGGTTTGTTCATTGCTTTCAGTACTTTTGCCGAAGCTGATTCAGGAGAAATGCACAAATAGTAGCAGCCGGTCGATCGAAGCAGTTCGAGCTCCTCTCTGCCGAGAGTTTCCGCCTTCACACCGGAAGGAAAACAATACCTGTAATGCCTTTTCCGATTAAGAAGTTCAAGAGCGAATTTGCGTGTTCTATCCCTGGACAGAGAGAAATTTTCGTCCTGTATGTGAAAATCACTCACTCCATATCGCGAATGATAGTAATCCATCTCATCAACTATCCTGCCCGGACTTTTAGCCATCCATTTCAAACCCCACATCTGAGGGGTCTGACAGAAGGCGCAATTGTAAGGACAGCCTCTGCTCGTGAAAATACTGAGATATCTGTCAGATTGAACAGGACCGTGTGCGTACCTTAGTTTCCAGTACGTTTCAAGAGGAAGGGGGTCGAAAAATCCGAAAGGGAAATCTTCAATAGGGCATACTTCTGGTTCTCTATCCCTGTTGTATCCGTGGCCATGAATGCCGTCATATTCAAACTCACAACCGGATTCAATTAATCTGAGGAGAGCTGGAAATCTGTGTTCACCCTCACCCTGAAGCACATAGTCAGCACCTGCTTCCAGAAAAGGATCCACAGTAAATGTTGTATGGTATCCACCAACAACAATAGTAACACCCGGAAACGCCTTTACGCATTCTTCAATTATGCTGATACATATACTGTGTTCAAGGGTGCAGTGAACGGATACTCCCAGAACATCAACACCTTCGGGAATACATTCAACAATCTCATGCGGGAGCAGGCCTCGAATCTCGAATTTTCCCCTGTACTCTGTAAACCTGTGCGGAGCCAGTCCGTACGCATCAACCACTGCAATATGATGTCCTGTTTCACGAAGAACTGCAGCCAGGTAGGCCATGTTCGTGGGAACTCCAGGAACAGAGCCAAAGGGGCTGTTACGGAAATTAACCACAGGTGGTTTTATAAGGACTACCTTCATTGAGAAATTCTTCGCGTAAAGACTTCCCGAACACTTCTGAACAGAATCTCAGGATAGAACATCGCATTGTAAATAATATTCGCTGACATAGCACATTCCCATGTACAGGTGCATCTTCCTTTGTTCATCTTCCTCACTGTCTCAACGGACTTCTTTGAATGAAGTATCTCCAGCAGATCATACCCGTTTTCCCTCAAGTCTCCCAGAAGCTCGTTTCTCAATTCGCATAACCTCACCTTCCCGAATTCATTGATGACAGTGAATTTTCTTCCCGCCATGCATGGACCTATCCATTTCCCCCTGCAGAGTCTGCTCATGGAATGAAGGAATGTATTGTTAATCCCCCGGAAAACAGGGCTAAGAGTTCTTGTCTCCGATGTTCTGGCGTTCTTCCCGAATATTTCAAGTTCCCTCAGAAAAAGATCAATGTCGACCTGGTCGGGAACCTCTCCGGGCACGTCTGGTCTCAGCAGGTGAAGTTCATGGTTATTCGGGCGAATCTCAGTCTGAGCGAATTCCCTGAGAAGTGCAAGATCTCCGGCGGTCTGATTGATGAATACCGTGACCAGATCCATTGACAGGTTTGTCCTGCTTTCCCTCAGCTGTGCTATTCTATTGGCAGTTTCAACGACGGAATCGACACACCCCTTCACTCCTCGAAGAACATCATGGCGCTCATCCATATAATCCAAACTCAGAGAGGCTCTGAAATGAGTTTCAGGATAATGGTCAGTGAGATAGTGGAACAGATCAGCAGTTCTGTCCGGAGAGAGACCATTGGAGGGTACAGTTACAAATCTTGATCCAGCGTTTTCCACGAAACATTCGATAATTTCTGTCAGATCGTCTCTCAGGACGGGTTCCCCTCCTGAAATAAGCAGGTAAGGAACAGATCCAGCTGTTTTCGAAATGGCTCTGAATTCATTGATAGTAAGTTCTTTATCATGCTGTGACCGCGCAATATTATCCCCGTAAAAACAGAAAGAGCATTTTGCGTTGCATCGAGCTGTAACGAAAAGAATTACAAAGGAAGGCTGCCTTACACTCAGCAGGCTGGATAATATGC
Source organism: Candidatus Aegiribacteria sp. (assembly GCA_021108435.1). Lineage (NCBI taxonomy): Bacteria > Pseudomonadati > Candidatus Aegiribacteria > Candidatus Aegiribacteria sp. Next base: position 18,285 of record JAIOQY010000198.1, on the reverse strand, counting down.
CGATTAACTTCAAAGAAATCCTCTATTCTCTCTTGAATGCTTCGACTTGGACAAAACAAAAGCAGTGTAATATATAAAAGCCTGATGCATACGGTTAAGACAGACAACTGATAACTCATTGAAGATCCCATGAAAGTAGTACAGGAAATCAAGAAAGATAAAACATCCCTGCAGGTATCTGTAATCATTCCGGTATACAATGCAGCCAATACGCTTCGGCAATGCATTGAATCTGTGCTCTCCCAGACTTCCATCCCGGCAGAAATCATCGCAGTTGATGATAAATCTGAGGACGATTCCGCCGAAATAGTGCGTAAATACAAGGAAATTACTCTTATCTCGACTGAAAAGAACTCAGGTCCTGCTGTCGCAAGAAATCTGGGTGCTGCAAGATGCTCTAGCGAGATAATTCTTTTTATAGACGCGGATGTTGTACTCCCTGAAGACTTAATTTCTCATTTGTTGATCAATTTCGTGGAAAACAGGGAAATAACTGCCGTGCAGACGCTCTATCACCCGATATGTCCGGCTGAAGATTCGGTTTCCAGATATCAGAATTTCTACTACTATTTTTACGCTTCCAGGTGCAACCCTGAGGAATCGGCAGTCTTCTCCACATACTGTGTCGGAGTCAAAAGGGAAATATTTCTTCTTCTGGGAGGATTTGATACTTCTATTCCTGAACCTACTGTTGAAGATGAAGAATTCGGCTATCATCTTGTGGATGAGGGAGGAAGCATACTTCTGAATAGATCGTTGCAGGTTAAGCATCTGGCTGAATACTCGCTTAAGCAGTTTTTCAGAAGGCGTATCAGAATGTCCAGTGCTCAGATTAAGAATGGTCTGAGGAAATTCAGATCAAGGTTGATTGGTAGATACGCTTCAGTGAGGAACAGCGGCACGCATCACAATCCTGTTGTCATATTAAGCATCTTCCTTGTCTGGACGGCAGTTCTGACCCTTCTGTCAGGAGTCATTACCGCGCTGTGTGGTTCGGGCTGGCTCCATGGATCGATTCTTGCTGTGACAGTAATACTCATTCTGACCATTTTGCTCAACAGTCCATTTCTTATAGCTTCACGAAAGCTGTTCGGGTTCGTAACCATGTTAAGGTTCTCTGGGATGATACTCGTTGATATGATTGCCCTCGGAGCAGGGATTATAAAAGGAACAGCACAGTATATCACCGGGCGAAAATACTGAGAATGTGATTGTATATTAAGAATCGGCAGGATATTTTTTCCTGAACAGCATCATCAGAAGAGAAATTGCTCCCCTGAAAACGGTTCTGACCTCATACCAGCTTCTAAGAGACCATAATCTCATAAGGATGTATCCAGGATCGAGATAAACTGTCCTGAATGCCCGTTTCCTAAGTTCAGCTATCTGTTTTGCGCTCATTGAGAACGGCTCAAAGGGAATTTCCTCTTTTAGCATACCGGAATCCGACATATCCCTTAGAACAACTCCATATTTTGTTGAGTTCTCGTAGAGTTCTGCCCCTGGAAAGGGTGTAATTGGAAAGAATTCAGTGTAGTACGATCTCAGCTTCCTGGCAAGACGAATAGTCTCAAGACCCTCCTCGAAAGTTTCTCCGGGAATTCCGAAGATGTATGTGCCGAAGGTTTTTATACCAACTCTGTGCGTCAGCTTGATAGCTTCTATGGATGTCTCTATTTTTATCCCTTTTCTGAGGGTATCAAGGTTCTTCTGTACTGCGGATTCAACACCGAAATTAATGCACCAGCATCCAGCCTTCTTCATGGTTCTGAGTAATTCCTCGTCTACACTGTCACCCCTGGCAGAGCACCACCAGGTGATATCAAGATCTCTTTCATTGATGAGACGGCAGATTTCCATGACTCTGGCTTTATCATGCGTGAACAGTTCATCCCAGAACTTGATTTCCTTTGCTCCGTATTCCCTTACATAAAGCTCAATTTCATCAACTACGTTTTCAGGTGATCGCATTCTAAGGCAGCGGTCACCCATGAGTCTGTAGCAGTAAAGGCACATATGGGTGCAGCCACGCGAACTTATAACCTGCATTACGGGAAGGCGCAGAACCTGGCCTGCGGAAGGCTGATATCTGTCAAGATCAACAAGATCAACAGCGGGGAAAGGAAGTTCGTCAAGGTTCTCTATCAGTCTCCGGGGCTGATTCTCAACGATATTCCCCTCTGCATCACGAACAACACACCCCTGGATACCTGCAGTGTCAAGGCCCTGTTCCCAGGCATTAACCAGTTCTCTAACAGTGTATTCGCCTTCACTGTGCACCGCTGAATCGAGTTCCGGAGATTCCTCAAGGCACTTTCTTCCAAGTGCGGATGGAGCGTGTCCCCCGACCAAAAGCCTGATATCCGGTCTGGCTGATTTCAGGTTCGTCAGAAGTTTCTTTGTCCGTTCCCAGAACATCGCTATTACAAAGGCACCTGCGATATCCGGTTCATGGCTGAGAATCCTGTCAGTAAGCTCTTCCTCCGACCAGAATGCGCCATCCTCAATGAAAACCTGATGTCCCGCCTCCCTCAGCACGGAAGCTACATACATCAAACCGGTGGGTGCCCATACACCAGCGATACCCTGAGTATCATGAGCCCTCATGTCAGCGAATTTCCAGTTTGGAACGAAAAGAACTACCCTCATTTTCCTCTCTTTAAGATACTAGTAAGTATAGTAACAGTATTATTTTCAACCTGGTTTGCCGCGGATATTTCCGTTACAGTCACAGGTATAAGACTTCTGATTAACGTGCCGAATATACATTGTGCAGCGTGTAACTGAAAGAAGAGATTACTATTTTCTCATGCTGTAGGAGGGTTCAAGAGCATCTGCGCGGGTTTCAGACCACTGCTCCATGTGAGATTCCCTTCCATCAAACCAGAACAGGTAATACTGTCTGTCAGGGTAGAGTTCCATGAAAGCTCGGTCACTCTCCTCCGTCTGGTGAGCACAGTATATGATATCTCCTGAGAGGTCAGGGGAATTCAAAAGTAGCCCGCTGCATATGTTTGGATATCCATGCTCATCTGCCTGCATAAAAACTACTGCGGGTATCTCCACAACTTCAGAGGCCATTCGTGAGGGTTCCCGGTCTATTGCCTGCCAGGGACCAGATCTCAGGGAAATTTCTTCCGGAAGGTAGGTGAAAATTGTTATGCAGAATAACCCGGCGATTACAAGGACAGCGAAATTACTCCCCCTCAGGCCGAACTTAGTCGTATAGTATTTAATGAAGATAGAAATCCCCAATGAAGACAGAAAAATGAATATGGGGATCATGGTGAAATAATGCCTCGGACCGTAGGCTATAGCAGGAGCGTAGTGTGCCACAAGAAGGAGAGCAAGTATGGCAGGGGGAACAAAAAGCCATCTCACTGTTGATGTTCGAAGACCTTTCCAAAATGCGATCAGAATAGGAACGCCTGAGATACCCGGCCATCCGAAAAGGGCTATGCTGCCAATAATGAACTGGTGTGCTACGTTCTTTATTCCCTTGAAAACAGTGTGGTCGAAATTCCCGTAAACAGGGTAATACGCTCTTCCTTTCCCGAAACCAACCAGGCTGCCTCCCCTTGCCAGTTCGTAGGTTGTGTGCAGGGGATTTCCGGTGTAGTACCAGTTCGTGGTGAAAAGAAATGCAGCAGGCAGGAGTGATCCGGCAGCCATACAAAGAAGATGTCGAATCCCCTTTTTTCCTCGAAGAAGCAGAAACACGGTAAGGAAAAGCCCCCATGCGATAATAGGATACGGCTTGGTTGTGAAAGCGGTTCCCAGTAGAAAGCCTGAAATTATGGATAGAAGAAGTCTGTCTTCCTTCCAGCCCTTTGAAAGAAGCAGAAGACCCCAGGTTACGAAAAGAAGATTAGAATTGTGTGCCATATAGGTAGGTATCATGAGAAGGAAGAATGGGGACAAAAGCAGGAGAATCACACAAACTCTGGCATACAGTTCGCAGGACCAGGTTTTTACAAGAAGGTAAATACCCAGAAGAATAAGTATCCCTTCAATCGGACCAAGGAGCCAGGAAATACGCAGCAGTGTAAAAGGAGCCATCGCAAGTGCATGGGTTGGAGTATACATGATGAACCACATGCCATTTCTGAAAATGAAATGCCTGAAAGGAAAGTAATTCCTCGGGTCAGACACCCCTGGCACAGGAGCGGAAAGATTGCCCGAAGCAAATACTTTTGACTGGAAGAAGTAGGCAACCTCATCACCACCTTTGGGAATTTCCTCCAGCGCGTCAAGGGCTATCCAGATGGAAAAGATCAGAAGCAGCAGCATGGCGGCAGCGCAGAAAAGGGCAGAAGAAGGACGCATGATAAGATAACGCAGTTTTCCAGCAAGATCTTTTTCCGTCTGACCTGAATAGAACAGTGAGATGAGGATAACAGAGGGAACCAGTAGCAGAAGCTGAACAAGCTTATCCAGCGGACCACTTGATCTGATACCGGAGAGAGAGTAAGCGATAAATAAAGCAAGCAGAATAATACCTGGAATAAGGGGAATAAGTTTCTTCAAATCAGATTCCGTTCCGCTTTATAAGAACCTGATAGAAGGAAAACAGGATCGCAGGCAGCAGCAGCATCAGATCGGGAAAAGTGACTGCAGCTGCTTTTAGTCCGCGTAAGCCTCCATCCTTGAGCATGGCAGCCCAGAAAAATCCATGGCTAACCACCACAGACAGAATTCCAGCACTGGCTGCAACAAGTCCCAGAGGTTCACCAAGAGAATACAGAAGAAACCCCGCCGGGATGAACCAGATCAAAATGCCTGATAAAAGAACACCGAGCATTTCAATCGGTTTTGCCATTGAAACCGACGGGACTCTGGATTGGTCCTTCATATTCCGCAATAAAAGGCAGGTTTTCGTCCTCATCATCATCCATTCGTATCTCAGAAATTCAGTAAAAGAGTATTGCTTGAGATGATATATCTGAATTTCAGGAACAAGCAGGATTTCCCCCCCATGACTGATAAGTCTTGCAGCAAATTCCGCATCTTCGACAGAAGCACCTGAAAAACTTTCGTCAAATCCTCCAAGTTCATTGAACAGAACTCTTTTAACCGCGAAGAAGTAAGTTGCACACCCTCGAACGATCTCGGACCTGATTCGCCTGGTGAAAGTATAGTGATAGTAGTAATTCTTGTAAAAAGTGGAAGCATCGTTACCTGGCGCAGTCTTTCCATATATTGCCTGTATTCCCTGATATCCCAGGGACATCTTGTCTTCAAACAATTTCCTCCATCCCTCTGGAGGGATCGCATCGCTGTCTACAAACAGAATCCATTCATTCAAAGCGAGAGAAGCCCCTGCATTGCGTGTACCGGCTGCCCCGGTTGAATGATTGCTGGATACATATTCAACCCGCTCTATTTCATTCGCGATTATTGCCGAACCGTCATCTGAACGGTCATCGGCTACAATAAGCTGATCTCCATCAAGCAATTCAGGCAGAATGGATTTCAGAACACGTAACAGAGTATCTTCAGCGTTATGAACCGGAATTACTACACTGATATTCAATAGAATCCAATCTTCGCAGAGAAAACCAAATATTCAGCGCAATATATACTACCGGTATCAATTGAAAAAGAGCGATTTCTGTTAGTGGTAGTATATCTCCCTTTACATTACTGGAAGAAGTCGTAAGAATATTACCAGGCGGTAGAGCACCGCCATGCAAACCGGACGAGATTCCGGGACGCAAAACCACGGGTCCCAGCCGCTGTTTGGGGACAGCGGAAGGACAGCCGGGTTGCCGTTTGACCATTGCAAACCGGAAGGAATTCCGGGACGCAAAACCACGGGTCCCATCTCGGAAAACCGGGAAGGACAGCCGGGTTACCTGACGTCCGTTCGGGGGAAACCGCCGGCGGATTGAGGAGGTGCTCACTATGAGGTGGATACCACTGCTTTTGGTTGCACTTCTACCGTCGGTTCTGCTGGCAGGCGTGACCGTATCGACCACCCCAGCCAATGTTGACAATTTTGTCACCATTGCGCGAGAGGCTATGGATGACGGGAATTACGTTACTGCTTTTGCTCTTTACGAATGTGCTCTTCGAAGAGATCCCCACTCTTCAGCAGCTCTTGCAGGTCGCCTTGCGGCAAGGGCTCATATGGAGGAGTACAATGTAATGGAGCTAATGGTAGCTTCACGCTGAGAGCAGACCGTCAGTGCATGCGGGACGGGCTCTTCGGAGCCCGTCCTCCATAGGGGAAAACTGGAGGGTACGTCCGGAGAGACCAGCATTGATATTTATCAGATAGAATTATCTTGAACAGCATGTATTCCAGCCTGAGTAAACCCAGGAATATCAATGCTGCGTATAAGGTCGCAGTATCGATCATTTTCGGAATGATCGGATTCGCGCTTAATTTCAATACAATCAATTTCGCTTTCCCGCCGTATACAGCGACTGTGCTGATAGGTTTACTGTTCCCTATGCTTGTAACGCAGGCATGGGGGTGGAAATACGGACTGCTGTCAGCTATAACCGGCGGATGTCAGTCAATGTGGTGGCTTTGGGGACCAAGCAACGGGTATGCCATATTTGCAATCGTTCCTCCATTTACCTTATGGATTGTCTGGCATGGAATATTCGCCGGCATTCGCGAAAAAACAGGGAACCGAAAATGGTGGCTGAACAAGTATTTTGTAGAGATCCCTTTCAGAATATTGTCCTCAGTCAATCTTCTAACACTTACCAGGTGGGTTGTATCAATGAATCCGCCACCCTGGGGCTGGGCTTCAGCCTCACCCGCTACAGTCCCAATTGAATTTTCGAGATTCGTAGTCATAAAGCAGGCTGTTGTTGGCTATATCATCCTTCTCCTGGCAGATGTACTGCTGCATTTTGGACAACCAAGAAAATTCTTCGGACTCAAAGAAGATACCGATAACTCAAAATCTGTTTATGCTATCAGCATAGCTCTGTTGCTTGGAGTCCTTTTCTGGATTGCTGACAGCATTGTGGGGTCAATCGCATTTCATTCAGGTAATTCCTTTCTTGATTCTCTGGCAATGAATATTCCCCCGCATGACCTGTATATACGTATGTTTTTCATACTCGCCTGTCTGGCGGGAGGACTCCTGGCATCAAAACATATATCCAGGCAGAGGAAAAGCGATTGCGCCCTGCGTGAAAGTGAACGCAAGTATAGAAATTTACTTGAGAATCAGAGCGAAGCTGTTTTTCGCATATCTCTGTCTGACGGGAAGTTCGATTACATATCTCCGGTAGTTTCGGAAGTTTTCGGATATTCAATGAACGAAATCCTCGATACACCTCTTTTCATAATGAAAATAGTACATCCCGACTTCAGAGCATCAATGGAGCGTCATTGGCATGACATTATGAATGGTGAATTGATTCCGTCCTTTGAATACAAGGTTATCAATGCCGATGGACACGAGGTGTGGATACTTCAGTCAAACAGCGCTGTTTACGATGATAAGGGGCAGATGAGCGTTCTTGAAGGGATCTGCAGAGATATAACCGAACAAAAACGTACTGAAGAGGAACGGGAACTTCTACTCAAACGGATACACGAGCAGGCTCTTCAGATGCAGCAGACAATCGACACGGTTCCAGAGGGAATGATACTGCTCAATGAGGATTATGAAGTGATTCTTGCCAATCCCGTTGCCGCGGAATTCCTGAGTCTGCTGTCGGATTCAGCGGTTGGCGATATACTTGATAAGATCGGGAACCATTCTATGAATGAACTTCTTATTTCACCTCTCACTGAATCATGGCATGAAATCAGATATGAGAACAGATATTTCGAGATCATTGCACGACAGATGAAAAAGGAACCCGGTCCTCAGGGCTGGGTGATGGTGGTCAGAGAAGTAACTCAGGAAAGGGATAGACAAAAACAGATCCAGCAGCAGGAACACCTTGCTGCTGTTGGTCAGCTGGCTGCAGGTATAGCGCATGACTTCAATAATATAATGGCAGTTATCTCTCTCAGCACAGAAATGGGACTGCTTTCATCTGACGCTCATTCCGATATAAGAGAGAATCTGGAAACGATTTCCGGTCAGGCTGACAGAGCGGCACAATTGATCCAGCAGCTTCTGGATTTCGGCAGACGAGCCGTTCTGGAACGCCTGCCGATGGATCTTCTGCCCTTTTTCAAGGAACAGAAAAAACTTCTTGAGCGAACACTGCCGGAGAATATCAAACTGAAACTGAATTATGGAGCGGACAGATACTGGATAAACGCTGATCCGACAAGGTTACAGCAGATAGTCCTGAATCTGGCAGTCAACGCAAGAGATGCTATGCCGGATGGAGGAGAACTGAATTTTAAAATGATGCTTCAGAAGGAAACGGATAGCATCGGTTGTCCGAAGTGTAAAGAGACCACTGCCGGAGAATGGGTACGTATAACAGTGAACGATACAGGTTCCGGAATACCATCCGATGTACTTGGACATATTTTCGAACCATTCTTCACCACAAAACCGACGGGAAAGGGAACCGGACTTGGACTGGCACAGGTATTCGGAATAATCAAACAGCATGAGGGCCATATAGAAGTAGCATCGACAGAAGGGGAAGGAACCTCATTTATTCTTCGACTACCTCTCCTGAAGAAACATTATACGGAAAAATCGAATCGGAATAAGCAGTCCGATATCACCAGGGGTCATGACGAGGTTATACTGGTGGTGGAAGACGACAGGATCGTTCGTAAAGTTCTTGTCAGCTCACTGAAAATGATGGGTTATCGGGTTGTGAAAGCTGAAAACGGCCATGAAGCTCAGATAAGACTGGAAGAACACCCTGAGATAGAATTGATTCTGAGTGATTTCGTAATGCCGGAAATGGGTGGACGAGCATTATTCAATCAGCTGAAAGAACAAGGCTCGAATATTCCGATCGTGATGATGAGCGGTCATCCGATGGAGAACGAACTCGAAGACCTTCGCTCAGAAGGATTAGCCGGATGGATACTCAAACCCCCGACTATAGAGAAATTGTCCCTGTTACTGGCAGATGTAATGAGAGAAAATAAGCATGGTTAAACAACAGGATCTACAGCAATGACAGAAGGAAATCTGACCTTGCCATTCTCCGTCTGATTGTTCTCTATCAGTGCGGCGATGATTCTGGGGAGAGCCAGTCCCGAACCGTTCAGCGTGTGGACGAATTGAGGTTTACCGCCATCCAGGGGTTTGAATCTGATCTTTCCCCGTCTGGACTGGAAATCCCTGAAATTTGAGATGGAGGAAACTTCCAGCCACTTTTCCTGTCCCGCAGACCATACTTCGATATCGTAGCATTTCGCCGCCGCGAAGCTGAGGTCTCCAGTCGAAAGAACAGAGATTCTATAAGGGAGTTCAAGAAGACTGAGCATCTTCTCGACATGAGAAACCATTTCTTCCAGAGCTTCTTCAGACCGGTCAGGATGTTCGAAGCGCACCATTTCCACCTTTTCGAACTGGTGAACCCTGTTTAAACCTCTGGTATCTTTCCCGTAGCTTCCGGCTTCCCTTCGGAAACAGGGAGTGTAACCGACTATCGAAACCGGAAGCACACTTTCATTCATAGTAGTGTTTCGATAGATATTGGTGAGCGGAACTTCTCCTGTGGGAATCAGGAAAAGATCGTCTTTTTCAATATGGTACATATCATATTCAAGCTTCGGGATCTGTCCGGATGTTGTCATGCTTTCCCTGTTTGCCAGAAAGGGAGTCCAGATTTCTTCCATTCCCGCCTCAGAATGAAAATCCATCATCCAGTTGATGAGCTTTCTCTGTAAACATGCTGCCCATCCTCGCAGAAGGATGAAATTTGCTCCGGCTATATCCCCGGAGGATTCCTGATCAAAGAGGCTGCCGAGGATTTCCCAATGAGGCTTAGGCTTGAAATCAAATGATGGTCTTGCCCCGGAAGTTCTGATAATTTTGTTGAAGGATTCATCTTTACCTACGGGAACATCGGGATCTGGAATATTTGCAAATTGGAGCTCAACCTCTGCCATCTCTCTGTTAACTGCTGACAGTTCTTTATCGATCTGTCCGATACTGTCACCCACTTTTTTGCTTTCAGCGATCTTAGTATCAGCCTGTGAACCGCTCTTCTTTAAAGAGGAAACTTCCTGTGAAAGTTCGTTTCTCCGTCTTCTCAGACTTTCAGTTCTGCCCAGCAGGTCTCTTCGTTCCTCATCGAGCAGAAGCCACCTGTCAATAGGGCAGGGTTCTCCCTTGTTCAAGGAGGCTTCCCGGACCCTGTCCGGTTCGTTTCTCAGTAATCCCCTGTCAAGCATTGTATCCCTTCTCCTTTTTCATCTTATAGCATTGAGCGAGTGCGAAAGTCAGAAATGTGGAATGAAAACCAGCAATCCCACAGCCAGAGCGCCCGCTGCTGCAAGAAGAACCGCTCCGGCAGCAAGGTCCTTGGCTTTCTGAACATTATCATGCCATTCAGGTGCTGTATGATCCGCCAGAAATTCCAGGGCGCTGTTCATTGCCTCTGCGGAAAGCACCATCGCAACGGCAATAGAAATAAGTGCCCATTCAAGCAAATCCAGTCCGACAATAAATCCGAGGATAAGGACACTTATGAGAGCGAAGACATGAATCCTCGCATTCATCTGCGTTCTAAGCAGCGTGTTGATGCCTCTGAAAGCGAATTTGAAACTCCTGAATCTCTTCTTCATTTCAGAAATATACTCCAAAACCGTTTGAAGTACTCCAGCGAACCATGACCACAGGCTGCAGCCCCGGATCATCCGGAGGATACTCGCTATGAGCCTTGGTTACAGCAAGTCCAGCAGCAATACCAATAGCTGCCCCGGCAATAACATCGGAAGGATAATGTTTTCCAAGTGTAATCCTTGACAGAGCGGTGAATCCAGCGACTACAGCTGCTGGAATTCCGGCTTCCGGTCCGTACCTGTCCCAGATGATGAAGGCAGAACAGGCTGTTCCGGCTGAGTGTCCGGAAGGGAAGCTTCTGGAATTACTGCCGTCAGGGCGAACTCGACCGGCGCCAAGCTTCAGTATGCCGGTAATGCCATAGGTGATTAGCAGACCCTCTGTAAGCATCTGACCTGTTTCCTCGGTATTTTCGGAACCGAAGGCAGCTGATACAGCCCATAGTACAGATGTTCCGGCGAGAAGAGGGAGACCCAGAGCCACATCGCAGCCTTTCGAGCAATCCTTGAGAAAGCCGTCTCCCATGAATCCTTCATAGCCTTTACTGTCTTCAAGAAAGTATGTACCCGTGGCGATTGCTCCTCCGGACGCAAAGGTGATAAGAGGACCTGAGGAAAACAGATCACGTAAATCTCTGCCCATAAAGCGGAGGAAATCATCACCTGCGGTGTTCGAAACCATAATAAGCAGCAGAAAGAACAAAAGAACCGCTCCTGAGGAAGAGTTATGCTTTTTCAGCATAGAACTCCTTTATGGAATCGACCACTTCATTCAGTTCTGTCTCGGTCAGTTCGCCGAAGACGGGAAGGGAAATAACCTCTTTGGATGCATTCTCCGAAACAGGAAAATCTCCCTCTTTGTACCCCAGACATTCAAAACATTCCTGAAGGTGAAGAGGAAGCGGATAATAGACAGCACAACCTATTTTACGTTCACGAAGCCAGGCAAGAAGCTCATCACGGTTTTCAGCTCTCAGGGTGTATTGATTGTATATTGACCATGCTTTCTTCCGTATAACGGGAGTCTTTATCTGCTTCACGCCCTTAAAAGCACTCCTGTAGAAATTCGCGTTTTTTCTGCGTCCTTTATGCCATTCTTCAAGATGGGACAGTTTTACCCTGAGGAATCCCGCCTGCAGAGCATCCAGCCGGGAATTAAAGCCTACTTCCCTGTGAATGTATCCCTGCCCTCCATGTTCTCTAAGTCTGACAATTCTCTCCGCGGTTTCATGGTCACTGGTTGTTACCATCCCTCCGTCTCCGAGAGCGCCGAGATTTTTTGAGGGGAAGAAGCTGAAGCAGCCCGCTGAACCAAAAGAGCCAGCCTTCTTTCCATCCCATTTTGCGCCGACTGCCTGCGCGGCATCCTCGACAACGGGAATCCGCCAGTCATCGCAGATAATCATAATTCTGTCCATTTCAGCCATCTGACCGAACAGATGTACAGGCATCACCGCTGCAATTCGCGTACCGTTGCTCTTATCAACGATTCCTCTGTTCGTAACAGCGCAATTACTTCTAAGCCAGTCAGACAGGAGATCGGGATCCATGTTGAAGGTATCGGGCAGAATGTCAACAAACACCGGAATGCCGCCAGCACGTACAACAGCTCCTGCGGTTGCGAAGAAAGTGAAGGGAGTTGTTATTACATATTCTCCAGGCTTAACGCCTGCAGCCATAAGAGCGAGAATAAGTGCGTCAGTACCGGAAGCGCACCCAACAGCGATTTCCGTTTCGCAGTATTCTGAAAACTCTTCTTCCAGGGATACCAGTTCAGAACCTTTAATAAATGCTGAAGTTTCCAGCGCTTTATCGAAGACCTTACGGAGATCTTTAACTATAGGTATGTGTTGTCTGCTTATGTCCAACAGGGGAACTGCCATTTGCTTATCCTTTCGAACGCCAGATGTTACTTTACGGCTTCAGTGAGCTCCTGCTCCAGTCAGAACTACTTTCAGGGTTCTGGCGAGAATTTCCAGGTCGAGAAAGATTGACTGGTTCTCAATATAGAAAAAATCATACTTCAATTTGCTTGCCACGCTTTCCAGATCGGTATCGTATTCGAGCTTTACCTGAGCCCATCCCGTCAGACCCGGTTTGATCGTAAGCCGTTTCTGGTAAAACGGATACATTATTCTGAGTTCTTCAACGAAAGCCGGCCTTTCAGGGCGAGGGCCGACAATAGACATATCTCCCATGATTACATTCAGCAGTTGAGGGAATTCATCAACTCTTGATCTGCGTAGAAGACGGCCTATGGAAGTTATCCTTACATCTTCTTTATCGGCCCAGACGGGACCGCTGTGCTTTTCAGCGTTATGAACCATGCTGCGGAATTTGAAAACCTTGAATATCCTGCCGCCTTTGCCCACTCTTGTCTGACGATAGAAAACAGGACCTCTGGAATCAATCTTTATGGCAATTCCTATCAGTATCCAGAAAGGGAGACCGATGAGAAGAACTATAATACTGATGAAGTAATCCATGAACAGTTTAACAAGCCTCTGCCAGAAACTCAATCTTTCAGGAAAGATTTCCATGAATGGCTGTCCCATTATCTGAGTGCTGTGAACATGCCCTGTAACAATATCAAAAAGATCGGGTACGACCTTCACTCTGATACCAGCTCCGGCTGCCGGCAGAAGAAGAGACAGAATATCATCGTGAAAATTGGACGCAATGGTTACAAGGAGTTCCTGAACAGGATGCTTTTTCAGGATTTCCGGAAGTTGTTTTACAGTGCCTATAATCCGCTCGTCCGAAACGGTCTGCTCGATACTGATTTTCTCCGGATCAATAAAACCGACAACATTGTATCCCAGAGCGATATTTTCTTCAAGGTACTGCTCCAGAAAAAAGGCGGCCATACCGGTTCCAACAATTGCAGCATTACGCCTGAGTAAACCCTTCTTTGCCAGCTTTCTCTCAATCAGTCGCACACAGCCTCTTGCAGTGAACACAAGCAGAATCAGAAGAATGTAGTAAAAAACAATAATCCATCTTCCAATCGAAGCTGAAGGAGAGATGAGAAAGGCGCCGAAAAATAGAATTATAAAGCCTGTCGTGACAGGTTTCATGACCAGCTTCAATTCGTCAGCCCAGCTCATGTCCCAGTGGTGTCTGTAGGATCCGGATGCGGCGAACATGAGCCACCAGAAGGGAATGGATGCTACTCCACCGGCGAACATAACATGACCGGACATGAGAATTACATCCTGGAAAAGACCCGAATCGAATTTGATCCAGGCCGCGAAGATGAGAGAAACGAAAACGGCTACCGCGTCAAATCCCATCCCGAGCAGCAAAACCTGTTTTTTCAGCTGTCTTCCTCCATGGTTTTCTATTCCCACATCTCTACTGGATTACCTGCCAGGGTTCTGAATATACCATCAATCGAGGCAATGTTCATAAGCCAGAAGTAGTAAGGGAAAAGAAGTCTCGGCGGTAACCTCTTTTTCAGGAGTAATCCGGCAGCCGCAAGAAGGTGAAATGAACACATCAGAAGAAAGACAGTCGTGTAAACGGGAGGACCAGCCAGAATGCCCGACAGAATGGTTGAGCAGAGAATGAGTATACCGGAGAACCATCTCAGCATTTTATGAACAAGGAGCTGCAGAAAAAGAAGAACTTTCCCCTTCTTCAGAGCTTTTCCCATCAGTAGAAGACAGCTTATCACCATCCAGCTGACTATCCTGACCATTCTACGGTACTGGCTGGAATCAGAAGGAGAAGGCTCCACAGCGATAGCCCGATCATTGAATACACATGAATATCCCTGAACTCTTGTCATGACCGCAAGTTCGAAATCATCCGCTCGATTAGGAGATACGGGCATGAAGAGATTTCTTCTAAGTGAAAAAATAGCACCTGTTGCTCCCAGAACGGCACCGAGTCTTGAACAGAGCATCTTAATGGTTTTCTCGTATTTCCAGTAAGTGCTTTCGCAGGTGGTTCCGTCCAGACTGTTCATTCTCGATCCGTCAACGCATCCTACTCGTTGATTACCGTAAGGCAGGACAAGTTCCCTCACGGCATCGGACGCGAACTCGGTATCCGAATCCGTGAAGACAATGATATCATTGCCTGAGAGCTTGAGCAGCTCCTGTATTATCAGAGATTTACCTATTCTCTCCGGACTGCGGAAAAGGATGACTTTGTTGCTCGCGAATGTCCGAACGATTTCGTCAGTTCTGTCATTGGAAGAGTCAGAGCCGATCAGTATTTCCAACCTGCCGGGATAATCCTGTGCAAGAAGGTTTTCTATTCTGCGGGCAATGACTCTTTCTTCGTTTCTCGCTGCGACCAGAACACTTACTGAAGGCCACTCCACAGGTTCAATCCAGGGGGTCTTCCTTCTGAATAAAGCTGAAAAGCACAGAAAAAGAGGATAGATGAACCAAGAAACTGAAGATAGACCGAGAACGATCCAGAAATAGGCAGGGTTCATACCCTTTTCTCCATTTGCTTACTTGAATTTTTCCTTCTGAAGAGGTGTTTCCGGAAAGTGACAAATGATCTGAAAGTACGTCTTCCTTCCGTAAAAGGGTGCCTGATACTCTGCCAGGCCTTGTATGCTAAATATGTCGGTCGAAGATAGAAACGCCTCCTGGCATTATCACACCACTCGACCAGTTTGCAGGAAGGCAGATTCGGGAGATCTACTACACAGTCGTGCAGCCCTTCGGAAGTGACCCATCTGTCAAAACTTCCGGTTCTCAGATATCCATGTTCTTTATACGTGCGATAGAGCTCTGTACCTGGATACGCCATCACAGGAAAAAATTGAGCTGTATCAGGCGCGAGTTTGACAGCCATCCTGAAAGTATCCTCCAGAGTAACGGAATTCTCGCCGGGATTGCCTGCCATAAAGCATCCATGGACAAGGAGCCTGGCCCTGTGAGCCCTGATGGCGAACTCCATATTCTGTTCAACTGTAATTCCCTTCGACACACTGTTGAGTATTTCCTGGGAACCGGATTCATAACCGACGATAATAAGCCGGCATCCTGCGGCTTTCATCTTTCTCATAGCGTCGAAAGAAAGATCTGCGCGTACATTGGCGGTCCAGGGAATCCTGTTTTTGTTCCTGATGAGAGCTTCTGAAACTTCCTCAACCCTTGAACTGTTTATGGAAAAAGTATCATCTTCTATAACGATTTCCTGAATCTGAGGGAAATACTCACCGAACAGACCGAACTCCTCTGAGACATGGAGCGGTGATCGGACTCTGTACTTCCCGCGGTGCATCACCTGGGGCCAGACACAAAAGGTGCATCTGTATGGGCAGCCCCTGCTTGTAATAGTCATTACACTGGGATACCTTGCAGCGGCGAAAAAGTAATTCTCCGGCTTCAGATGCTTTTTATAGACATCCGCGAGAAAGGGAAGTGAATCCAGATCTGCTATCATTTCTCGGGGGCCGGTATTTCTTATTTGTCCATCGATTGAAAGAACAAGTCCTGAAACATCAGAAAGATCTCTGTTTCGCTGCAGCTGATCAGCCGCAGCAACCAGAGTCGCGTCGTACTCTCCCGTAGCCACTCCGTCGAGAGAAGGCGCCAGCCTGAGGCTTTGTTCGGGAAGAGCGCTTACATGAGTACCCACCAGCAGCACCGCGGCAGAGGGAAGAGCTTTCTTCAGCATTGAGGCAATTCGAAGGTCGCTGTAGATGGAAGGAGTTGAAGTGTCAATTACTACCAGTCCCGGATCATATTCTGTAGCTCTCAGCAGAAGGCTATCCCTGGAAATACCCTCCGCAGGGCAATCCAGGAAAAGCACTTCATGTCCGGCGCACTCCAGCGCTCCAACTCCATGAGCCAGCCAGAAGGGCCAATAGAGAGTTCCGCTCTTGTTAATTGCGGGAGAGCGGGATGTTCGTGAAAACCTTCCATTCAAAAAAG
The DNA here is from genome assembly GCA_021108435.1 of Candidatus Aegiribacteria sp. Lineage (NCBI taxonomy): Bacteria > Pseudomonadati > Candidatus Aegiribacteria > Candidatus Aegiribacteria sp. Next base: position 1,704 of record JAIOQY010000198.1, on the reverse strand, counting down.
GTGGATTTACAACGACTGTTCTCAAGTCTTACCAGCTTTCTTTCGAATCAGTAATCCTCTCTGCGTCTGCCGTTCACGAAACGCCATGCACTAGGGAAAAGGATCGCGGCAGCGGCAATCTTGGCAGTATCACCGATAATGAAAGGAATGACACCGGCATCGATCACCCTGTCCCATCCAACAAAGCGGGATAACCAGACAACACCAGGAACGTAAATGGCTACAGATCCCGCAAGCATGGCGAGAATAGTCGTTGATACCGATCTGTCCCAGCCTTTCTCGCAAAGGGATCCTACCGTAAATGCGGCAAAGGCGAATCCGACGATGTATCCTGCTGTAGGACCGGCGAAAGCTGTCAGACCGGTGGCACAACCCGCGAAGACGGGCAGACCAATGGCTCCGAGGGAAAGGTAACCCATCACGCAAAGAACACCGCGTCTGCTCCCGAGCAGTGCCGCAATCAGAAGGATACCGAATGTCTGACCTGTGATGGGAACCGGATACGCCGGGATTTCCAATCGGGCGCAGAGGGCGATTACAAACGTACCGAACGCAATGAGCAGCATATCCTTCAATATACCTGCTCCAGGAACAATTCTGTCAATCAGAACTGCTGTTGAACTGTAACTTTTTTCCAAGAATTCACTCCCGTTTCAGATGGTCTATGTTAATTATCCTGAGTTAAGGGTTTCTTCATATCGTTCGAGACTATCTCTTCCAGTTTAACTGTCAGATTCCGGGCTGTCCTGCTCCAGGAGAACTTACCCGCCCTGACGACAGCCTTTTCCGAAAGGTCCTTTCTTAATTCCGGCTGTGATGCGAGAAGAGCCATTCCACGCATGATATCAGTAACGGACTCCGGGTCAACCAGGATCCCCGCAGAACCCACCAGCTCCTCGAGCGATGTTCCGGATGAAACCACGACCGGAGCCCCGCTCGCCATAGCTTCGAGAGCAGGAAGTCCGAAACCTTCCTGAAGTGAAGGCATGACAAGCCCGAGACATTTCAAGTAAAACTCTTTCAGCTCGGTGTCTGAAATATGTGATAATACTGTAATACTGTCCGCAGCGGAGCAATCTTCCACATCCCTCATGAAATTCCTGAAAGCTCTATCCTTTCGGACAACCATAATTATTTTCGGGAAAGCGGGATTAATGGCTTTGAGTCTTGAGTATGCGACCACCAGACGAGTCAGATTTTTGTATGCCCGCGCATTGCCGACATAAAGAAGAAAATCTTCTCTCTCATTCATGTTCATCGTATCGGTCGGGAAAAGATCCTGCCCTTCACCAGTGACAAAGGGCTTGTCTGCTGAATCCGGAAAGATTTCATCAAGTATCTTGAGAGTTGTGTTCGACGGAACGGAAACAGCGTCAGCATGACGGATGGACCGTTTCAGCTTCTTCCTGAAAACCATTCGGGATAGAATATTCCTGACAAGATTGTTTCCGAAGTACCCAGGCTGGTTTAGAACAAGAAGGTCATGAACGGTAATTACCGTTGGAGTTTCAGGACAGGGACCGGCCATGGAAAGATTGAGATAGATATCTGCCCCGATGGAATCGATAAATCCGTTCAGGTGTTTATTCTCTCCGCGGGAGAAACGTCGAACATCGGAGAGAAGGCATGTAACATTTATACCTTCAAGATGCATAACAGCATTCCGATTGACGAGTACGCTGTAATCCCAGTCAGGTTTTTCTC
>JAIOQY010000197.1 GCA_021108435.1 Candidatus Aegiribacteria sp. | reverse complement strand
GCCAGACCTGCAAGGAATATTCCCTCAGCGGAGAAATCCACAGGCCTGAGCTTTACATGGGCTTCCATGAAGAACCTGTCTTCATTGAGCGGTATCTTAAGCATCTGTGAGAGTTTTTCCTGGTCTTTCTGAGGCTCCATGGCCGATGCCAGTATGATTCTGTCAGGGACAATCTCAATATCCATATCAAGAACGTGATCGCGGACACTGACAGCGATTTTCTTGTTTTCACCGTCTTTGATGTATTTTACAACCGGCTTTTTATCCTCATCGTATCTGATGAATATCACGCCCATATTTCTGGCCTGCTGGTAGTACTCCTCGTTGAAACCGTAGGTTCGAATATCACGGTAGAGGATATAGACATTCATTTTCTGATTGAGTTCCTTGAGACGTATGGCGTTCTTAACGGCCTGTGTGCAGCATACTCTGGAACAGTACGGATGGTCATCATCCCTTGATCCGACACACTGAATCATGACTACGCCTTTAAGCTTGCTGTATTCCTTTTCGTTTTCCTCAAGAACTTTTTCCAGTTCAAGCTGGGTAATCACATGACCGTCCGGGTCACCGTAGAGATATGAATCCGGTACCGTTTCAATCCCGCCGGTAGTTATTATGATTATCCCGTGTTCGTACTCCTCGGTCTCCCCGTCATCATTGCTCTCTATAGATGTAAGATAATTGCCTATATAACCATCAATGGCGGATATTCTGGAGTTCAGGTATACAGTTACTCCCGGATGTTCTTCCACTTTGCTGATCAGTTCATCAAGATATTCGGCAACCTTCCGTCCATCAGGTCTTGTGGTAAGGCTTCTGAGATTGCCTCCCAGAACTTCATCTCTTTCAACAAGGGCAACTTCAAAACCCTGGTCCGCTATGGACAATGCCGCTGTCATACCTGCCAGGCCTCCGCCCACTACCAGCCCCTTTTGAGTGACATCCAGAGCGATGGTGTGAAGCGCCTTTAATAAACGTGCTTTTCCTACCGCTATTCTTGTCAGGATTTTCGCTTTTTCCGTTGCTTTCGCAGGTTCCGCACGGTGAACCCAGCTGCACTGGTTCCTGATGTTGGCCATGCTGAACAGGTAGGGATTCAAACCGGCTTCCCTGATAGTTTCCTGGAAGAGCGGTTCATGTGTACTTGGTGAACATGAGGAAACGACCACTCTGTTGAGTTTGTATTCGTCTATCAGTTCCTTCATCGTCTCCTGTGTATCCTGTGAACATGTGAAAAGATTCTCCCCGGCGTACACAACATCCGGCAGTGTCTTTGCGTAGGCAGTAACAGCGGGAACATCTACGATACTTCCTATGTTTGTTCCGCAATGGCATACGAACACACCGATCCTGGGTTTCTTTCCACTTACATCCTTTTCCTCGGGATACTGCTTTTCAATTATCTCCGAACCCCGTACATCTGAGAGAATCTCCGCGGCGCCTGCCACTGATCCGGAAGCCTGAATTACTGTTTCGGGGATATCCTTTGGAGAGACCGCCGGTCCTGAGACGAAAATGCCAGGTTTAGTGGTATTGATGGGTGACTCATCCGAATTTTCTATGAACTGATATTTGTTCAGGCGAAGTCCGAGCCTGTCCGCGATATCATCGTTGTTCTTTCCCGGCGCGAGACCGACGGATAGAACTACAAGATCAAATCTCTCCAGAGTAACCTTGCCTTCTTCGGTTACGAACCGGATCTCCAGATCCCCTGTATCGCCAATCTCCCTTATTTTACTGACCCGTGACCTGACGAATTTGATACCGACCTCTTTAGCCCTCTCGTAATACTTGTCGAAATCCTTGCCGTAAGCGCGCATATCCATGAAGAATATCGTCGGCTCAACTGTGTCGACATGCTCCTTTGCTATCATCGCCTCTTTAATGGCATACATGCAGCATACGGAAGAGCAGTATGGCATATGGGAATCTTCCGTTCTGGAGCCGACGCACTGAAGCCATGCTATTTTTGTGGGAACGTTGCCGTCCGATGGACGCTGAAGATGCCCTTCGAAGGGGCCGGATGCCGCTAAAATCCTTTCGAACTGTATACTGGTCAGTACATTGTCATATCTTCCATAGCCGAATTCATGCAGTGGAGAAGGATCGAATATTTCCGAGCCGGAAGTAAGAATCACAGCTCCGACATTTACGTCCTGCAATTCTTCCACCTGATCAAAATCTATGGCATCGGCGGCGCAGACCTCCTCGCAGATTCCGCATTCGCCTGTATTGAGGTGAACGCACTGCGCGGGATCGATACATGCATGGTTCGGAACTGCCTGGGCGTAGGCTATATACACTGCGGAACGGTCGACCAGACCCGCATCGAATTCGGATTTAATAGGTATCGGCCTGTTCCCTGTGATCTCGCTGAACTTGATGCCGTTCTCGACCGGACAGACGTTGTAGCAGGCTCCGCATGTCTGGCACTCATCCGATGTTTCATCAAAGGCTGGAGACACGAGACGTTTGCTTCCCCTGCCTGAAAATCCGAGGACACCCTTCCCCATCCGTTCTCTGCACATTCGCACACACAGGCCGCAGAGAATGCAATCCTCATTCTTCGGTTCTATCCGGGTCTGAGTTATACCCATTTCTTCGGCAAGACGTTTGATATTCTCGGAATCGGGGCACCGTGCGAGCAGGAGTTCCATCATGATCTTACGGGATTTCAGAACCCTTTCCGTAGATGTCCTTACTGTCATGCCCTCCTGCACAGGGTAATTGCAGGATGTCTGAATGGATATTCTTCCGTACTGCTGCACTTCCACAAGACATAAACGACAGGAACCGTAGGGAGAAAGCGCTTCATGATAACAGAGAGTCGGTATGGCTATATCGAGTTCTTTGCAGGCTTCAAGAAGAGTCGTTCCCTTCTCGAATTCTACGGCTTGATCGTCGATGGTGATTTTGATCATTTTGGTTTCCATGCCTTGCTACTCCACTATTATCGCGTTGAATTTACATACATCGTAACAGAACCCGCACCTTGTACATTTATCTGAATCGATCAGATGCGGCTCTTTCACTTTCCCGGTTATCGCGTCTGAGGGGCAGTTCCTCGCGCAGAGGGTGCATCCTGTGCAGGCATCAGCATCGATCCTGTATACAACCAGTGCTTTGCACACGTGCGCGGGGCATACGGCCTTTTCTATATGCGCATCGTACTCGTCCCTGAAATACTCTATGGTGGACAGCACCGGGTTCGCGAGTGTCTGACCCAGCCCGCACTGGGAGGCGTCCGTCACAGCCTCTCCAAGTTCAAGCAGGAAATCGACATCCGAAGGTTTGCCGTCACCGTTTGTGATCCTTGAGAGTATATCAAGCATAAGCTGACTGCCGTCCCGGCAGGAAGTGCATTTACCGCAGGATTCATCATTTGTGAACTCAAGGAAATACCGCGCTATATCCACAACACAGGTATCGGAATCCATAACTACCATGCCTCCGGATCCCATGATTGAACCCGCTTCAGCAAGCCGCTCATAATCTACAGGCAGATCAAGAAGCTTCGACGGAATACATCCACCTGAGGGACCGCCTGTCTGGACAGCTTTGAACTCCCTGTCATCGGGGATTCCTTCGCCAATCTCGTAGATGATCTCTCTGAGCGATATTCCCATTGGCACTTCTACAAGACCATTGTTCCTTACTTTCCCAACAAGCGAAAATACTTTGGTACCCTTTGATTTCTCAGTGCCTATACCGGAATACCAGCCGCTTCCTTTGGTCACTATAGCGGGGATGTTCGCCCAGGTCTCGACATTGTTGATGTTCGTAGGATTTTCCCAGAGACCGGATTCGGATGGAAATGGAGGGCGGTTTCCAGGTTCCGGAGATACTCCTTCTATAGAATGCATGAGCGAAGTCTCTTCCCCGCAGACAAATGCTCCTGAGCCCTCGCGGATCTGGATATCGAATGAGAACCCTGAATCGAAGATATTCTCCCCGAGCAGACCGTTCTCGTGTGCCTGATCCAAAGCTACTACGAGTCTTTCAATAGCCAGGGGGTATTCTGTTCTGCAATAAATAAATCCTGTGGAAGCCCCGATAGCGTATCCGCCGATGATCATGCCTTCTATTATGGAATGGGGGTCACCTTCGAGAATCGATCTGTCCATATAAGCTCCGGGGTCTCCTTCATCCGCGTTACAGACGATATAGCGATCCGGGGCTTCAGTTTTACGTGTATACTCCCATTTCAAGCCGGTTGGGAAACCTCCGCCGCCTCTCCCCCGCAAACCGGAACTCTTGACCTCCTCTATCAAAGCCTCGGATGTCATTCCACCAAGCACTTTTAAAAGGGCTCTGTATCCGCCCCTCGCGATGTACTCCTCTATAGAACCCGGATCTATTATCCCGCAGTTCCGAAGCGCGATCTTCTGCTGTTTGGAGAAAAATGGGATATCTTCGTACAGAGGTACTCCTGACAGTTCATCCTGCTTCTCAATCAGATCAAATTCTCTGAAAACATCATCGAGCAGAAGTTCCTTATCGTACTTGCAAAGAAGATTATCCTTCGGAATGTTCCCGTCTTCTAGCGCATCCATGAAATCAGTAACTATTTCCGGCGTCATTTCGACATATGTCAATCTGGGAATTCCAGGGATGAAGAGATCGACGATCGGTTCCCTCTGGCAGAAACCAAGACATCCGGTCTTAGAAAGAACAGCATTAAAGCCTGTTTGTTTCAGGATTTTCTCGAATTCATCAAAAACCGCCTGTGCCCCTGTAGCCAGACCGCATGTCGCCATTCCGACAGAGATTCTGATCTGTTCCGGATACAACGATTCCATACCATTCTGCGCCAGCTGATCCAGTTTCATCTTATTCATGGCACTCATTCGTAATCCTTCAGAATTCCGGAGAGATCGTTCAGTTTAACCCTGCCGTAAACCCGATCATCGATCATGATTGCCGGGGCGAGGCTGCAGCAGCCGATACATCTTGCCGCCTCCACTGTGAACCTTAAATCTTCTGTTGTGCCGCCTGGTTCAACTCCAAGTTCTTCGCAGGTCCGCTGCATGAGCTTTTCGGCCCCTTTGACATAACATGTTGTTCCCATGCAGATGCTGACTTTATGTCTACCTCTTGGCGTCAGACTGAAGGAATTGTAGAAAGTGGCGATATTGTAGATATCGGTAATGCCGATTTCAAGCTTCGTTGAAACGTAACGGATGACATCTTTCGGCAGGTAGCTGTAATGTTTGTCTATCTCCTGCAGTACCGGCATCAGATTGCCCTGCTGATCAAGGTGTTTCTTAAGAATACCATCTACGATGTCCCTGTCCTTTTTACTCAGATCTACCTCGTCGATCTCTACAGGATAAATAATCTTTGTAACCGGACAATTGATAACACAGGCTCCGCATCCTGTGCACTTCTCCGAATCGACATAACGGGGATGTTTTTTTACACTGACGGTGAAATTGCCGGCTTCACCCTCTATACCCATCAACTCCGCGTTAGTTATGAGATCGATATTCAGATGCCTTCCGGCTCCCACGAGTTTGGGCGAGATCACGCACATGGCGCAGTCATTCGTCGGGAATGTTTTGTCAAGCTGGGCCATGATTCCGCCAATTGCCGGAGTCTGTTCAAGGAGGTAGACCTTGTATCCGGAATCGGCAAGATCAAGGGATGACTGGATTCCGGCTATCCCCCCCCCGACGACAAGCACAGCTCCTGATTTTGCGGAGTTTTTTTCCATTATTACTCTGACCGCCTGTTGTATGATTCAGCCCGGGCTTTCTTTCGAGCGTCAAACTCCCTGATGAGAGCCACCTTTCTCAATCTGTCCGCCTTTCGATCCTCTTTCGTCATGCTGCTAATCAATTCAATGCTGCCTCCGAACATCGCCTCCGCGAATCTCTGCTTCCCCTCGATCGTCCGGATCATCACCGTTGTATACCCGTCGGGAGAACCGAGCCCTCCAACCGAGATATCCGCGAAATCATTCGCGAAATGGCTGCATCGCAGACATGCCGGTCGTGCTATCTTCTCCACCTCGTTCATTGGAATATGTACCTGAATACCGGATTTCATGTTCAGTATGAAATCCTCTTTGACATTTACGCTGGATATGTCGTCAGGGCTTATATGTCTGCTCTTTATAAAATCCTTATCCATCAGATTATCCATCTCGAAGCACTGCATGCAGAAAAGACCGATCGTGTATTTAATGATATCCGACGGAACGATTGAAACCGCCTGCATCTTCTTGATGGCGGTTATCTGACATGGTGTTCCTACAACCGCGAGCCTGCGGATTTTTTTCGCCTGTTTATAATGATTAATCTGTTTCACGACTGAGACAAAACCTGAATACATCTCGCCAACCTCCTCAAGATGAGGAAGTTCGGAAAAGTGAGATCCAGCCGCATTCAGTAGTTCTTCTCGAGTTGTAGCTACTATCGCTTTCCTGTTGAACATCTCCGTAGTCACAGAGACAACGGCGCCATCTATATGACCGGCCTCAAGCATGTGAATTAAAAGAGAAGTTACTACCCCGCCATCAGTCGCATGTTTGCGAACATCAGCATATGTACTTCTGGCGGAAAGAACATCAGTATAATGTCCTATCGGCGCAGCCCAGTCAGATCGCTCTTTAAGTTCATCCTTCAGAGCATCTGTGCGCGGACAGACAAGGTAGCAGAGCCCGCCGTCCAGGCAGATATTCGGTTCTGTGTATTCAGGAATACCGGAATCGCCCAGTTTCAGAGCACCGCATCCGCTTGCGGAGCAGACTGATACACATCCGCCGCACCTCCCGCATAGTCCCGTATCAATGACGAAGGTCTTCAGGTCGTCGAATGTCTTTATTTTGTTATCAGTCATGACACTCCTCAAAACAGATCTTTACCATTTCGTGTCCAGTTCATCCTCAAGGCTTTTAAGAATTTCTGCCTTGCCATTCTCATCCGGATGCAGCTTATTTTCGATTATCATGCATCGAAGGCTCTGAATAACCTTATCAAGTTCCAGTGCCTTATCGAGTCTCTCAGGCTGAACATATCCTTCTTTAACAGCCATATCGCGGAGAATGCTTATCACATCCGTAAACTTCACGTTCTGGGGACAGAGAGCAGCACAGGTATAGCATCGTGAACACATCCATAAGATGTCCGATGAAAGAACTTCTTCCCTCATTCCAAGTATTGACATCCTGATGATCTTTCTGGGGTCGTACTCTTCATTTACCTCAGCCACCGGACATGAAGCTGTGCATGTTCCGCATGTGAAGCAGCGCATGAAGGATTCCGCTCCGGGCTGGGAAGCTATATCGTATTTAAAATTCGGGTCATTCTCAGCAATAATTATCTTTTTCATACGCCAATCTCCATCTAAACCGTCTCGGGTATATTTTTCAACTCAGCCATTGAAAACACAGGTCCGTCAATGCAGATATACTTTGAACCGATATTGCACCTTCCGCATTTACCGATACCGCATTTCATGCGTCGCTCCAGAGATGTGTATATCCGCTCATCGGGAAATCCAAGTTCTGTCAGAACCGGAAGGGTGTACTTTATCATTATAGGGGGACCGCAAACTATCGCCATAGTGTTATCAGGGCTCGGCGCGACTTCCTTCGTAACAGTCGGAACAAATCCGGTTTTTTCATTCCATCCATCCACGGGGTTGTCAATTGTAAGATGAAACTGGATATCGTCTCTCTGTTTCCAAATTGCTATCTCATCTTTATAGATGAACAGATCCGGATTTCGCGCTCCGTAAATAACCGTGATGTCTTTATAATCAACCCTTGAATCAAGAAGATATATCAGAAGGGATCGCAGTGTCGTGAAAGCAAAACCGCCGCCCACTATCAGTACATTCATGCCTTTCATATCATCCACAGGGTACCAGTTTCCGAGAGGCCCTCTCATTCCAACGATATCCCCGTTCCGGAGATAATGAATCTCATTGGTTACCGAACCTGTTCTGTTAACAGTAAAACGGAGATAATCCTTTTCGGTGGGTGAGGAAGCAATACCGAACGGAGATTCACCCTTTCCGAGAATTGATATTTCACAGAACTGGCCGGGCAGATATTTGAATGCTTCTTTTTCCGATTCATCTACAAATGTAAGATCGTAGGTTCGCAATGTTCTGTCCGGATCTTCTGTTTCGATCCGCTCGACCTTCATTTGCAATGGAATGTATGGATTAGCCATTTATATAACCTGTTCTTCGTATGTGAGAATCTTTTTAAGTACTTCTCTGATATCAAGGTTTACCGGACAGACCATGACACAGCGTCCGCAGCCGGTGCAGAGGATTTCCCCATAGTTTTCCGGATAATAACTGTATTTGTGCATAACCCGCTGCCTGACACGATCCCTCGAGAGGGCTCTCGGATTATGTCCGGATGCTTCCATTGTAAAAATCGGAAGCATGCATGAATCCCAGATACGTACCCGCTTACCCTTTTCTCCCTTACCTTCATCCTGCATATCAAAACAGTGACATGTAGGACAGCTGAAGGTACATGCACCGCAGTTGACGCATTTCGCGCTGATTTCCCCCCATATCGGTTCGTCATATAGAGCAGTCAGCCTCTCGCCCAGCCCGTCAACATCAAGCAGGGCAGTCATCATTGAGTCGGCATCAGAGGCCAGCTTAGCGACCAGGGCTTCATCTTCTTCCGCTGTATCCGTAAAACAGGATAAATTCTTAATGATTTCAATGCCCTTATCACTCACCGGTTCCATCAGATAGACATCCCCGGCATCAACGACAGACACATCCATTCCGACCCTGTCATGCGGCCCGCCGCCAAACCAGTTACAGAAGCATGTTGACAGCGGTTCATTGCATGCGAAACCGAATATCAGCGAAGTGTCGTACTTTTCTTTCCAGTAAGGATCCTGGAATCTCTCTTCCTCCGGCATCTGAATCGCGCTTCCGAATACCCTGTCAAGCATTACAAGGCTGCGCGCATCACAGCTTCTCATTCCCAATACTGCGATTGGTCTGTGAGGTATCTGCGGTGTCCTGACGCCATCTTTGTCATACTCGAAGAGTACTTCCGCATGCGGAAAGAAAATACCTTTCGAAGACATGTCGGTCACAGTTTTGCTGAAATCGATCTCATCACCCGACTCTACAGGGATGAATTCGGTTTTTCCCCCCGTCTTTCCCGGAGCGTAGACAGAGTACTCCGCTGAAAGCTCACGGATGAAATCATTTAATTTCTGCTTATCCAGCCTGACCATCTTCATTACCCCATTATGAATTCCTGTTTTTCGTCTTCCTTGAAATCAACCATAGCGGGCTTTCCGTTGATATCAAGACCGGCGATGTCACCGAATCTGTCTTTAACTTCCATCGCGACTTTCCTGTTGAGAAGCAGAAGATTTATATCCATAGGGCAGGCTCTCTCGCAGGCTCCGCATTCAACACATCTTCCGGCTACGTGAAGGTTCCTTATTATATGGAAAACCATTGAATCCGTGAATTCGCATGTGTTGCCTATCCACCCCGGATCGTTCTGATCTACGAAGCAGACGTTACAGTAACACGAAGGACATACATTCCTGCATGCATAGCAGCGAATGCACTTTTCGTACTCCGCGCGAGTGTTTTCCCATCTCTCCGACGTGGACAGAGCCTCGAACTCCTTTATTTCCTTCAACCTGTCTTCATTCGGAATTTCAGCCCTTGGCTCGCCGATGAAAATGTCGCACTCCTGCGCATCGGGATAAATGCAGGCAAGACATGAAGCGCTCAGTATTTCGCTTCTGTCGAACGAAAACTCGTATCCCTTCCCTTTGAGGGTAACGGTATCTCCGTTATCGATCAGCTCGAGAACCTCTCTTCCGTCCGTCTTTGCCAGCACTTTCTTCTTATCAAGCACCCCATGGCATGGTACCCCTACCATTACAACGTTCTCGCGGTCGATCTGCTTTTCCAGAATATTAAGAACCACAGAACGCGAATCACATCCTTTAACCGCGATGCCGACCTTTTTATCAGTGAACTGTTTTCTGTCCTTCGTGAAATAGATTGAGAGATTGTTCCCGCAGGTAATATCGAAAACAGCCCTGTCCACCTCTTCTTCGGAGGTGATAAACAGAGGCGTCGCCGAGAGAGGCAGGGATCCATTTTCCCACCCAATGAAGAGATCAATCTTTTTTTCAGTTAACAGTTTCTTTATAGCTATGTGGAGCTCGTTAACAACATTCATAACTTTTTCACCAGCCTCGTCGAAGGCCCGAGCTTTCTGACATCTTCAGTTATCTTCGTTACAACTGTGGCGAATCTTTCACCTTCACCGGCAGATATCCATGAGAACTGAACTCTGTTCGGCTCTATCCCTATAAATTCAAGAAGAGGTTTCAATACGGCAAATTTCCTACGCGCTACATAATTCCCTGATATGTAATGGCAGTCTCCCGGATGGCATCCTGAAACCAGTACACCGTCAAAACCGGCTTGAAGGCTTTTCATAATGAACAAAGGATCGACCCGCCCCGAACAGGGAACTCGAACAACCCTGATATTTGGAGGGTACTGCATTCTCGATACGCCGGCCAGATCAGCGCCCGCGTATGAGCACCAGTTGCAAAGGATGGCAAGAATTTTAGGCTGCCATTCACTCATTATAATCCTTCCGAAACTTCTATTTCAAGCGAATCGAATACGGAGAAAAGCTGCTGGTTTGTAAACCCGCGAAGGTCAAGGGCTCCGCATCTGCAGGAAGCAACGCAGGCTCCGCACCCTTTGCAGAGAGCATCGTTAACTACAGCCACGCCTTCTTCCGGATCAACTTCTATAGCAGTATAAGCGCATACTTCCTCGCAGTATCCGCATCCCGTGCATCTGTCCGTCCTGACCTCGCAGATGGTTCCTTCCGCCAGAATGGATTTTTTCTTCAGGAAGGTTAGCGCTCTGCTTCCGGCTGCTTTTGCCTGAGCAAGTGATTCGCTCATATCCTTCGGTCCATGGGCAAGCCCGCATACGAAGATTCCCTCTGTTGCAAAATCGACAGGCCGCAGTTTTACATGCGCCTCAAGGAACAGACCTTCTGAGTTGAGAGGGACCTTTAGCATTTTCGCGAGTTCCAGGTTTTCCTCAGGGGCATCGATAGCCGTTGCCAGCACGAGCAGGTCAGCATCTATTACCACATCTTTCTCGAGAACCGGATCGAATACCGTTACTCTAATCCTGCTGTCAGGGTCATCCGGGCGAATCTTGGAAACGAGCGGTTTGTTTTCGAGAGTGTATCTGAAGAAAAGCGCTCCCCTGTCGCGAAGTTCTGAATAGTACTCCTCGGCGAATCCGTACGTTCTGATGTCACGATAGGCGAAGTAGATATTCGCCCTGGATTTTCTCTTCCTGAGTTCCAGCGCGTTCTTTACCGCCTTCGAGCAGCAGACGCGGCTGCAGTACATCCTTCCTTCTTCCCTGGATCCCACGCACTGCACCATTACCACTTCCTTCAGTTTCCCGGGAGGGTATTTCTCTTCATGAAGCATTCTCTCGAATTCCTTCTGAGTAACTATCCTTGATGAGGAGCCGTAAAGATATTCCTCTGTTTCATGCTCATTGCCGCCGGTTGCTACAATAACGGCTCCATGTGTCAGTTCTTCCCGCTCGCCTGCGCTGTTCTTTAAGACCGTTCGGAAATTGCCGACAAATCCGGCTATCTCCTCTATCGTGCTGTCCAGCAGGACTCTTATCCTGTCATGGTTTTCTACTTTTTCAATCGTTTCAGCAAGGAACTCCTGCGGGTCGCTATCGTTGAAATCAAAGAAGATATCCCTCATGTTGCCGCCAAGAACATCCTCCCGCTCAATCAGATAGACATCGTGTCCGGCATCCCCTATCGCGAGAGCCGCAGTCATGCCTGACAATCCGCCTCCGATTACAAGAGCTTCAGGATCAATATCGATAGGAAGCCTTTGCAATGGCACAAGCCCTCTCGCTTTCCCGACACCCATTTCAACGAGATCTTTCGATTTCCCGGTAGCCATTTCAGGCTCATTCATATGGGCCCATGAACACTGGTCACGGATATTAGCCATCTCGAAGAGGTAGGGATTAAGCCCGGCCTCGCTGATCGTATCACGGAAAAGAGGCTCGTGTGTTCTGGGTGTACAGGCGGCAACGACCACCCTGTTCAGATCGTGCTCTTCGATGCGCTGCTTTATTGTCTCAAGACAGTCGGTTGAGCATGCGTACATCACATCCTCGGAATGCTCAACGTTTTCCAGACCCTCCGCGAATTCTGCTACGTTCTTTACGTCTACAACGCCGGCGATATTTATACCGCAATGACACACGAAAACACCTACTCTCGGACGCTCTCCTGTGACATCTTTCTCTTTTGTACCTTCTTCTTCACTGACTGAGGGGTCGTATCTTTCAAGTTCAAGATATTTTACAGCATTCGCGACAGCGCCGGATGCTGAGATTACCGATTCGGGGATATCCTTCGGGCTGTTCATCGCTCCGCACACGAATACACCCTCCCTCGAAGTTTTCAGTGGATGGAACGTATCCGTTTGGCAGAAGCCGAACCTGTTAAGCCTGATATCCAGATCTTCTGACAGTCCGCGGCTTTCAAGACGGGGCTGAAGACCTATGGAAAGTACGACCATATCAAAGTTTTCGTGCTGTATATCGCCGTTCTCGTACGTGTACTTCAGATCCAGGCTGCCATCAGGCAGTCCTTTGATGTCAGAGATCTTGGATCGCTTGAACTGCACGCCGTACTGGTTTTCAGCTTTATCGTAATACTTGTCGAAATCC
>JAIOQY010000196.1 GCA_021108435.1 Candidatus Aegiribacteria sp. | reverse complement strand
CGCCATGTAATGAAACCCAATCCGGATTTCTGTTATTTTATTAACGGATAATTCCTGCTCAGGTGACCTGTGATTACTCCCGGAACTGCTATTACTGGGAATTGCACAGGAGCCATATAATCAGCTTGACCTTAAGCAAAATGAACTGTATTCTATTTTATTGGTGCTAATTAGTGAACCAGGACTGCAGGTTATTCATAAATGAATTATCATATCTGAATTCTGAACTGGAGAGCCGGATTATTTGAAAATCTATCCCGATGAAGAAAAGCAGATCCATAAAAAATATCCAATAATCGAGGAAAGCAATCATGTCTGAAAAGCCAACCTGCGAAGAACTGGAACAGCGGATTCAGGAATTGGAGAAAGCTGAATACGAGCGCAAACAGGATGAGGATGCGCTAAGGGAAAGCGAAGCAAAATTCAGATTCCTCACCGAAAGCACGCCCGATATCGTCTGGACTGTGGATATGGATTTTAATACTACCTATGTCAGTCCCTCCATCGAGAACGTTCTGGGATTCACACCCGGAGAAAGAATAAATCAATCCCCTGAAGAGATGGTAACGCCCGATTCCCTTAAATCGATTAAAAAACTGTTGAAGAAGGAATACATCAAGGATAAATTGAGATCGGCAAGTTCGACGCGCTCCATTACCGTCATGACGGAATATTACATGAAAGGCGGCGGCACCCTCTGGCTTGAGAATCATGTAAGATGGATACGGAACGAAAAAAGCAAGATCACCGGGATTCATGGTATTTCCAGGGATATCACCGCGCGCAGGCAGGCCGAGAAAGCGCTTAAAGAAAGCGAAGAACAGCTGAAACTGGCCCTGAAAGGCGGCGATCTCGGAACCTGGGACTGGAACATGGAAACCAACAGAGTGGATTTCAACGAGCGCTGGGCTGAAATGAAAGGCTACGGCATCGACGAAATCGAGCCACATTTGAATGCATGGGAAAAACTTGTCCACCCCGATGACCTGCCCGGGATACATGAAATACTGAACAAACATCTCGAAGGGAAAACCGACTTTTACGAAGCTGAGTTCCGCATGAGACATGAAACGGGCAACTGGGTATGGATTCTCGACAGAGGCAAAATCATAGAAAGAGATAATAAAGGCAATCCCCTCCGCGTCTGCGGCACACACCTGGATATAACAGACCGCAAACGGGCCGAGGAAGAACTTCGTG
>JAIOQY010000195.1 GCA_021108435.1 Candidatus Aegiribacteria sp. | reverse complement strand
AGAAAACGACGATTGTAAAGACCGGTAAGATCATCTATGTACTCTCTTCCGACTTTAACCCGCATATATCACCAGCTTTTTTTCGAAGCGTCGCAGATAGTTGTGGATACAAGGCTTGCGAGTGCAGACTCCGCAGACGTACTTATACAGTACTTCGAGGACGGCTGTGCGAGCATAACGAAGTAGACGCAGCTGTATGCGTCGCTGCAGTATTAATTTGCTTAGCCAAAAGCATATTGTTCCCGGGAATCCCGGAAATGTTGGTGATATATGCGGGTTAATCATTTCCGATTCCCGCTGTCTTTGCCAATTGCCTGCTTAAGAACTTCATCCATTTCAGCAATACTGTACGGCTTCGGAAGCATATTGATAAATCCGTGCTCTTTGTAATTTGCCATGATAGGATCGGTAGAATACCCGCTTGATACAATTATCCTGGCTTCCGGATGAATGTCGAGAATACTCCTGGTTGCTTCAAGTCCACCCATCTCACCAGGGACAATAAGATCCATTATGACAGCATCGAACGGATTACCTGAATCCATTGCTTTACTGTATTTCTCAATAGCCTCGCTGCCGTTCTGAGATATTTCCACTTCATATCCGAACCCCTGCAGAAGCTCACCTACAGTATCAAGAATCATTAATCTGTCATCCATGATCAGTATTCTTCCCGCATATTCCTGCCTGTCAGAGGATTCTTTCCCGATATCGGATTCTGCTGTGACAGCGGGAAGATAAAAATGAAAAACAGCTCCTTCTCCCACAACGGATTCCACATCAATATACCCATCGTGTTTTCTCATGATTGAGAAAGAACTTGACAGACCCAGACCGCTTCCACCACGTTTCGAGGAATAGAATGGATCGAATACTCTGTTCAATTCCTCTTCCCGAATACCCGATCCATTGTCCCTGACTGAAATCTTAACGTACCGCCCCGGCTTCAGAAAGCGTTCCAGTCGTATTTCACCTGATTCCTCCCCGGACTTACCGACTGTTATATTCAAGGCTGAAATCTTTATTGTACCGCCTTTATTCATCGCCTGCTTCGCGTTGATAACGAGATTACTGATTACCTGATTGATCTGCTCCACATCGATATTCACATCCATGAGATTCGACTGGATATCAAAATTGCACTTAATGTTCGAACCTCTGAGAACAAAGTCAGCTGTTACTTTAAGAAGCTCGACTATTGACACTACTTTCTTAAGTGGAGCCCCTCCCTTTGAAAATGTCAGCATCTGCTGAGTCAGGCTCTTTGCGCCCATAGCCGCTCTCTCCATATCCAGAAGCAGATCGTATACTCTTCCCCCGCTTGGAATATGCATTTTTGCGAGAGAGATATTTGCGATAATCGCCATGAGTACATTGTTGAAATCATGTGCAATACCACCGGCAAGGACACCCAGCGATTCAAGTTTAGCGATCTTCAGAAGTTCCTCTTCCATTTGCCGCCGCTCGGTAATATCCCGTCCGATTACCGTAAGAAATTCACCTTCACTTGTTTTCCAGATCGAGATCGACAGGTCAAGCGGAAATTCCGATCCGTTTTTTCTAAATCCCTGAATCTCGAAATTGCTCTCGATCTGCAAGGAGTCCTCAGAGGAATCAGGTTTTATTATTCCAAGGAAATGGGCGTTTTCCATCAATCCCGGAATAAGCATTTCCACATTCTTCCCTATAATCTCATCGGCAGTGTACCAGAAATTGTCACATGCTGATCTGTTCAATTGTCTTATGTTTCCCTCAAGATCAGCTGTTATTATTATTTCCTTCGCGCTTTCCGTTACGGATCTGAACCTTTCCTCGCTCTTTTCAAGAGAATCAATAGTTTTGCTGTTGATAGCTGCAATTGCAGCGAATTCACTGAACGCGGAAGACAATCTGATATCGTTTTCATCGAATCCCCCGGGTTTGTTTATCAGACAGATGATTCCGATGGTTTTTTCATTTATTTTGAGTGGTGAAAATAGAACGCTATTAATCCTCACATGTTCAGAAGGGAGACTCCTGGCCCATTCAGAATTCGCATAATCGTTTTCAATAACTGATTCACCTGATTCGATCGCAGTCCTTTGAAGCCTGTTCTTGGAAAGCCTGCTGGGACTGGAGGGAGCCACCAGTCCCTGCCCATCATCCAGGTATATTTCCTGCTCTTCAGTCTGGTCTTCTGACAGGAAGGAGATATACCCGATTTCTGCGCCGATGAGATTCCTGCAGGAAGTAAATATAGATCGCAGAGTCTTTTCAAAGCTCTGATGGCGAAGTATGGACTTGTTGCATTCAAGCAGAGCTTTTATCTCGACCTGACGTCGGCGTGAATCATCGAGAGCATGTTCAAATGTTTCCCTGGACTTCTCCAGCTCGGATTCAGATTTTTCAAGTTCCGAAATCCTCTTGCGCAGATCCTCGATTTTACTCTTGCTGAGAACCTCTGATTTGCTCAAAATGATTACCTCGCTATATCATTCTGCTTCATCTGTTCCAAAGCACTGATATGTTTCAGCCACCCTCTTGCACCAATCTTGGTGAAAATTTTCCCTGCTTTCGAAATACTCTTCTTCGATCCGGCTTTATCACCTGATTCCCGGAGCATCTGTCCCATGTAATAGTGCGTGATTGCCAGCTCGTAGCTGTCATCAATATCCTTGAAAATTTCCAATGCTTTCTCATATGATTCAGCTGCTCCGCTCCATTCACATCTTTTTGAATCAAGTCTCCCGGACAGTCGATGAAGAGCGGCTTTGAGGTTTACGCCAACTGGATCCTCTATGGATGAGAGAAGTTCATTTATTTCTTTCTCTGTCCCCGCAAGCTCATCTTCTGTTAAATCAAGTAACAGATCGAGTGACAGAATACTGTATTTCATTATCATTCTGTGATCTACAGAATCAATTTCAATGGCGATTTCGGAAGACTTCGTGTAGCATTCCCTGGCAGATTCCAGGTTGTTCATCATACGCAGAGTATCACCTTCGCCCAGCAGACATTCCATTACTCCTCTCCGGTCTCCTGTCATTTCTCTGATACTCATTGAATCACTGACCAATTCAAGAGATTTTTCATACTCACCAAGAAATCTGTTGATATCACCCATATTGGCTAGAATAGCTGACTCTGTTCCACGGTCGCCGATCTCCCTCGTGATCGCAAGAGAGCGAGTAAGGTACTCAAGTGCTTTATCGTACTCACAGAAGAACTCATATGCTTTACCTATGTTGTTGAGATTGGCGGCCTCTGATTTCCGGTTGCCGATTCTTTCGGTTATCTCAAGTGAGCGCATGAAGTACTCCAGAGCCTTTTTGTACTCACAGAATCCCCAGTGTATCAGACCGCAGTTATTAAGGCATGCCGCCTTTGTTTTCATGTCACCTATTCGTTCCGATATTTCCAGTGAACGCTTGAAATAATCCATGGCCCTGTTATACTCACCAAGATTCCAGTTGACAGCACCAATGTTGTTAAGTGTTGAGGGGCTGAGTGTTTTTCCACCAGTCGCCTCATGGATTTCCATCGCTCGTTCATAATAGTTCATGGCATCGTGATACCTGCCCAGGTACCAGCAGGCAAGACCGGAATTGTCAAGAGAATCCGCTACCTTCTCCATGTTATCAATATCTTTTGAGAGTTTTTCAGCTTCTTCAGCTATCTCCAGGACTCTGTCATATCTGGCAGTGTCAAGATACGGTCTGCAGATCTTCAGAAGACCGTCAGACTCAAGTTCTTTGTCTTTTAATTCACACGAGCGGCTGATGGCTTCTTCGAGTTCAAGAATCGCCTGTTCGTTCTCACCGAGAATACTCAGTGCTGCCGCTCTGTTCATAATACATTCGATCTTTTCCCTGTTCCAGCCTGTATCTTTTTTATCAAAGCATTCAATAGCCCTGTTATAATATTCCACAGCTTCACTGTACGCATATGATTCTCTTGCCTTATCACCGGCTGAAACGCTGTATTTTATTGCTTTGTCCGTATCCCCTCCCAGGTAGAAATGCAGGGACAGATCCTCCACAACCTGATCCACTGTCTCCCTTTGGAAATCCAGTATTTTCCCGGCAATAACCAGGTGAAGCCGCCCGCGCTTAACCCCGTTTATCCTGTTGTATATAACTTCTCTTATTACATCCTCGGAAAAGAAATAACGTTCTCCGCCATACTCCTTGAGAAGCCCCATTTCTTTTGCTTCATCCATCATGTCAAAGAGCTGTCCCTCATTCCAGTCGGTCATTTCCAGCAGGA
>JAIOQY010000194.1 GCA_021108435.1 Candidatus Aegiribacteria sp. | reverse complement strand
TATAGTAGATTTAATTA
Source organism: Candidatus Aegiribacteria sp. (assembly GCA_021108435.1). Classification (NCBI taxonomy): domain Bacteria; kingdom Pseudomonadati; genus Candidatus Aegiribacteria; species Candidatus Aegiribacteria sp. Next base: position 2,895 of record JAIOQY010000194.1, on the reverse strand, counting down.
TCAATCCTGAATACTAATTATCAGAGGAGAGAGAATATGAAGATTTTGATCATTTCGCTAACAGTCATCACAGCAGCTGCTTTTTCAGATGTGCTTATATCTGATGATTTCAACGATGGCAACGCAGACGGCTGGCTGGAACTGCCCACCGGCGCATCCTATACAGTAATCGAAGGCAGGTACTGCTTCTCTCAGACGGCTCCTGACTCCGTTTACGCCATTTCCATGAACAGTGATCTATTCGGGAGCATGAGTGTTTCCGACTATACCTGCAGGACGAATGTGATCCTTAATGAAGGTACCATGATTGGAATAGTAGGACGATTCGATGTCATACTGACACAGGGATATGGCATTTTCATAGAAATTTCTGATACCCTCAGTTATTTGATTCTGGTTAGAATCGATGGAATTGGATATGGCGAGACACTTGCGCTGGAGCCATGCCATTTATCCTATGGGCAGGAGTACTGGCTCAGGCTGGAGATGAACGGACATTTTATCGGAGGGAAATGCTGGACAGGAACCTCCGGTGATGAGCCTGATATATGGAATTTTACAGCTATAGACAGTTCTTATCAGGAACCTGGTGTCTTTGCTCTATTTGGATATGATTCAGGTGATAATGCCACTATGGATGTTTCATTTGACGACGTTGAGATAACTGATGAGACAACACTTGATCTTCAAAGCAGTTCCTGGGCATTCCTGAAAGCTTTTTTCATGTAGCTTTTCTGGAAACGAACCATCTTCTGAATGAACCACCGCTCGAAATCCTTTTCAATTTATCAAGATGCGTTATCGCAGCCTCTTTCCCCTTCTCAATACATTCTTCATACATCCCGAAATCGGTCCAGTGAGTATTTCCAGTATCAATTTCAACGACGTAGTCCGCTTTCTCGATGAGCATCCTGAACAATTTCAATTTTGCGAGCTCATCACCTCTTAGAATAACACTCATGGAACTTTCAAGTTTTCCCGGAGGGGATGGCTCGTAACCGAAAATAGCGCTAATTATTACATCCGCTCCCAGTTTCCTTGCTGCTGTTATGGGAGCGTTCGCCGTTACACCGCCATCAACAAGCAATTTTCCATCTATGCTTACTGTCGGAAATATACCGGGAATAGCGGTGCTCGCTCTCACAGCATCCCTGATTAAGCCTTCCCTGAACAGCACATCTTCACCCGATACAAGGTCCAGAGCAACCGCTGCAAATGGAAGTTTCGTGTCCTTAAATGTCTTTTCGCCGAATAATTCATTGAAGAGCTTCACTACCTGAATCTCAGGAACAAGTGACGGCCTTGTCGCCGCCTCAGCAAATGTGAGGCTCATTTTTAACTTGTTTCTGATCCTGTCGAACCAGTGATCTTCTTCAACTGATTTGAATTTGTCCAGTTTCAGATCTCTGAATACATCGGATTCTATGAGTATCCGAAGTGTCTCCTTCAGTTTCTCAATATCAGGCTCAAGGGCATAAGCCGCTCCTATTACCGCTCCAATGCTAGTTCCTGAAATAATGTCGATGGGAATTCCATTTTCCTTGAGTGTTTCAAGAAATCCTATATGCGCAAGTCCTTTTGCTCCGCCGCCTGCAAGTGCAATACCTATTCTTGGCTTTTTGAACAGCATCAGGTTCCTTCTCCACATATCTTTTTCAAATCGTATATCTCATCTTATAAGAAAATGAAAATCCGGCTGACCTTGTTATGAAACCAAACTTCCTCTTTTTAATTACTTCATACCCATATCTCTTATAAAGATCAAATGCTCGGGGATTAGTATCAACGACATCCAGTATTATACTTTCGAATCCGTTATTTCTCGCAAGATCCTTTACTGCATCAAGTAACTTTGTTCCAATTCCTTTTCCGCGATAATTCTCTGCAACTGCAATTGATCCGATATATAATTCCGTATCCTTCAGGCTATCAGCGGAATATTTCTGAATGATTGATCTCCATGATGCACCGATAAAACCAAATTCCTCCAATAGTACTTTCCACTCGAAATAATAGAATCTCTTCTTTCGAGAATTCATCCCCACAGCACCGATAATTCCGGATTTGTGAATTGCGTATAACCCCTGATCATAATTTGCGCTTTTTCTGAGAATTCGTAATCCCTGTTCTCTGGATTTCGGTTTTAGTTCAAGATTCGATAGTTTCTTTTCAAAAGCATCATACATTATCGAAAGAATTTCATCCTTTTGAATCTCATCAATGATCTGAGTAATTTGTATCTCATTATTTATCATGATTAAGCCAAAAGAATTTCGAATTTAACTATCCGAAGCACAACATTCACAAGCACTCCACTGCCTTCCAGGATTGTGTCCTTACTATCTGAATTGAAAAAGTCGTTCAGTAAGAGCAATACCTGTTGTAATTGATGAAACTCCTGATGTTTTTCACTCCGGGAGCCTCTCCTGTATTCGGGACTGAAATCTAATTGGGCGACGCAGTCCAGCTGACTGAGATGGAATCTGTCTCGGTTGTACCTGTGGAGTCGAATACTCCCACAGTCACTAAACTGCCCTGGACATGATCAGGAGGAGTAAAAGTACCCTGCATATCTATTGAAAATGAGTAATAGGTTGAACCTTCCTGGTCCATATGCTGAAAGGTATTATCACTGCAAATATAGCCTTCGAACAACCATGTTATCGAAGTGTCCGGTTTCGATTCAAAATCATAGACAATGGTGAATGTTACATTCTTCATTACAGTGTCGCTCACGGTAAATGAAATGGGAATACTGTCTGCGGTCATCCCTGACCAGCTTCCCTCCCGAATAGTGTCATTGCCTGACGGGTTGCTTGCACATGCTGCGAAAACCCCGACGAGCAGCGCAGTCCCGGCCACTAACAGCTTCTTCATCTTATTCCTGCTTTCTAT
>JAIOQY010000193.1 GCA_021108435.1 Candidatus Aegiribacteria sp. | reverse complement strand
AGGTGTGATGGAATACCAAGGAGCATCTCTCCATCGCGAAGAGCCCTGGCAGCTACCGGTTTCCCCCATGCAGCGTTATCACGATAACGAAGGAGTTTCGAAAGAGTGTCCATTTCTTCGCTGCTTACGCCAAGTCCTGAAGCTGCAACACGGAATGCTGATCGTATTCTGTGGGTTACGATCTGAGATACAGCAGCACCTTTTCTTCCCGCTTTTTTCAGAAACCATTTAATTACTTCGTCTCTTCTCGCACTGTCAATATCAATATCTATGTCAGGGGGGCTGGATCTGAGCCGGTTGAAAAACCTGGCGAATGACAGATCATGGCGAATGGGGCAGACTATGGATAAACCGAGCAGATAGGACAGAATGCTTCCGCCTGCCGAACCCCTGGCGCTGACGGCTATTCCTTCCCCCCTCGCGTAGGAGATAATCTCAAAAAAGCGCAGAAAGTACCCCGCCAGGCCGTTCTCGCAGATGATTGAAAGTTCATTCTCCGCTCTTCTCGCGGCCGTGAGGCTTCCCTTGTACATATTTTTCAACCGTCTGTGGATTACTTCTGAGAGTTCACTTTCCTCTTTCGCATTGCGCGATCTTTCTTTTCTGTCCGTTAACATTTCCGTGACTGATATTTCAGCCAGCTTCGCGTTTTCGATCAGAGATCGGGAAGCTCCCCGGAAACTCTCCCTGAACCGGTTAATATCCGGCATGACGTTCCATTCTGTGCTGAATTCAGATGTGTCCGGTTTGATCTTCTCTATGGCCAGATAACCCCTTCGGAGTACATTATGAGGTTCAAGTCTTTCCTTCGATGAGAACATCACCGGCCACGAAGCTACCGGGTCGAAACCGGTTCGCAGAATATCCATTTCTGCTTCAGCCGGATTCCTTCCCGATATGCATTCGGGAAGTACCGCCACCAGAATTTTACCTTGAAATCCTTCCGTCTTTCGCAGTTTTTTAGCGTCAGCCGGATTGGAAGCTATCGCGATAAGTCCATGACTGCTTTCAAGCGCTTCCCTCATGGAAAGTCTTCCGGGAGTATGAATGGATGTTACAAGCCTGCAGAGATCAGGCCAGCCTCCAGGCAATATCATAAACGTTAATTTCATCTCATGAATCACAAGTTCAACCCCCGGGATACCCGTTATTCCGGCTTTATTGCAGACATCGGCATACTCCAGCTGCCCTGTGACCACATCTCTGTCAGCCAGTACTCCTCCCTTAAAACCCTTTTCAGCGAGTGCCGACGCAAGAGAGGCGGGAGAGTCTATTCCATTTCGAAATGAATACCAGCTTTTCATTGATATCATTAAGTTTTTCATATACTATATGTAAACAATTGTTCACTATTTAGCAAGGTTCAAATATTCATATTTATTATGTTTGTTTTGTACATCAATGAATGGAGATGATTTTATGAAATATGTTGCACTCGCAGCATCAGTTCTAATCGTTATGGTCGGATGCTCAACCGATCCATCCGCCCCTTCGGGAACCCTGCCAGTCGTTCAGAACCTGATGGTAGACGAAACGGCATCAAAGGGAGATACGGTTGTTCTTCGCTGGAATGCTCTGGACGTAGAAGTAGATGGATATCATGTCTACTGGTCAAGCACCAGTCCCGGAAGCTGGCATGAAAACGTTACCGAGGACACGACTCTTACTGAAATAGCTGAGAGTACGCGGTACTATTATGTAAAGGCTTCAAAAGGACTTGATTATTCCTCCGATAATTCCAATGAAGTAGATACGAGAGCAACACTTATCGTAGGTCCATTCACTATGAGAATAAATGATCTCACTAATGGTCTTATTATCTACGACGATGGAGGAGGGGCGGGAACAGGTGTAGCGGACTCGTCCGAATTCCGCCAGGACATCTACATTGCTGAAGCGAATAACCAGCTGTACTTCTATTCCGGAGACCATAATCCTGCTCAGTATCCCGGAGGCAAACATACTTCTCTCTGCCCTGTCGGCGCATTTGGTAATGTGGCGCCTGAACCCGGTTCCGCGGACTGGGTTGATTCGGTACTGATTTCAGAAAACAACTTTTACTTCGGACATCTTTCAAACGGATACTTCGTTCATCTCTATATAGATTCCACCTTCACTAACGGCGCTGACATCGGGTCTATAGAATACCAGACCATATCCGCTCTGAGACTGTTCAACGTTCTGTAGAATATCATTCATCAGAAAGCGGCAGGGATTTTCTCCTTGCCGCTTTCGTTTTCTACAACACCAGTAAGCATCATGTCATATTTGAATGCTACTTAAAAAAACCCTTGCGAGGTTCCTTCATGGCTTTTTTAATTTCCCGGATCAGATTCTTAAGGTCACTGTCATCAGTAACTTTTCTGTCTCCGGTAACTCCAGCGATCATCCTGTCAATTCTTCTGAGCTTCCCGGAAGCAAGTTTTCCGAGAGATATCAGAAACCTGATAGCCAGCTCAGGTCTTGTTACTGTCAGATCAGTGAAATGCTCCCGTGTCATTCTTAGGAGCTTCGATGAACCGAGCGATCTTACCGTTGCTGATCTTTCATCTTCATCGAAGAAAGCAACCTCCCCGAATACATCGTTTTCGGTGAGCAGTGCCAGCCGAACGGCTTTATTTCCGGAGCCTTCGACAACTTCCATTTTTCCGGATGTGATGATGAAGAGATCTGTTGTAAGCTCTCCCTGAAATACCATCACCTGTCCATCCTTAAGATGAACTTCTTCGTAGTAGGGTATCATCTCTAAATCATGAAGAGATTCCTCTGTGTTGAAGAGCTGTCCCACCTTCATTTTTAACCTCCTGTAAGGAATACACATTTCGCTCAATAACAAAGCTGTACAACGTTGAAAATGAGCTGACACAAAAGCCGTTGAAATATTTGAATTTACGAAAAGACGGCGCGGCCTTTGTGGTCTGCTCCATTTTTTTGTTCGGTGTTTGTCCGGGCACCGCCCTAAGTTGTTTCATAAGCAAGCACCCAATGCGATCAATACAGCAGAAATACCAAAGATAAAAGGGCATAATCTGAAGGGCAAGAATGCCACCCTGAAGCCTGTAAACAAAGAAACAAGTGCGAGTATTACAAGAGTAATGATAGCCACCATGTAAACTGCCATGGAAACAGGGGCATCTGGTTGGATTATAGTTGCAACAGCAACGAATACAGCTGTCGAAATGAGTGCAACCCCTTCAACAATCCACTCCATGGTGATGATTCGTCTGTTATCAGTTGTAAGGTTACCAAAACCATCGACCACTCCCCTTGTAGCAAAAAGATGCGCAATACCCCAAAGGCCAGTCAATACAGATGCTATGTAGAGCAGAACTTGATTCACAATGACCCCCTATCTTAGTTACTTCTAATAATTATTCGTATTCATTTCGATGACACCGAACAATTAATTATCTCTATTGTGTATTACTGTCAACCTTTCAAAAATGGTTTCATGTATAAACCGCCCCGTTTCGACTCATTTAAATGGAATACTAACCGGCACGGATATGTACAAGCATTGAAAACATCAAAGGAGGTTGAAAATGTTACTGAATGCGATGGCATCGCTAATGGTTCTCTCCGTCTCAGCTACCGGATATTTCTGTCCGGGCAGATCATCCGATGAGAACTACCAGGAAGTGGTACAGAATGTATCAGAAATGGTCTGGAATCAGAATGTCAGAAAAATGGCAAGCGCTCACGGGCTTGATGTGGTCAACGTTACCTGGGAAGACACCGGACGCTACTCCGGCTCATGCTGGGGGCCCAATATTTCCGATATGACCATTCAGGTTCACAGCTATCAGAACGGATCGGAACACCCCTCTCTAACCTGCATGCCTGTTATACGATATCCTAACTTCCATGACCTTTCAGCGGACATGGATCCGGATAATTTCTATCTGCTTGTGGGTAACGAGATAGGAGAAGAACTGGCTCCTGTGTCACTTACGGATTTTGTTGACAATATCAAGTACTACCTTCACGATCCTGAATCATGGGAAGGTGATGAACACAGTCTTCTCGCGGAAAGGGACAGCGTTGTTCTTGTAAGCGCTCAGGCGGTATTTCTTCCAATAAAGAGTTCAGGAAGCGCTACATTCAATCCTGTTCTATACAATTACCAGTCCTATGAAGGAGATCCTGCTGTACTTACAATTCTGGTCACGAGGGAGGGTACCAGCGTAACTGTGATAGACAACGCAAGGGACGCGGTTCCCGGATCCTGGAGCTGGGGCCAGAG
>JAIOQY010000192.1 GCA_021108435.1 Candidatus Aegiribacteria sp. | reverse complement strand
ATACCGGACATCCGATGATGTAGCAGTTTACATCAATCGGTCCTGTTAGAATCCTCTCTATGATTAAATCAGGTTGTATCATTGATATCAATAGGAGTTGTAGATGCTAATACTTGAAATGCGAGGATCAAGATTTACCATACCTTGATTGAGTGAACTGAACCATCTGTCTCCCAGAACCGATTCCCATGCTTCAAGCCTTTCAGGCGTATTTCGCTCACCAGCATAGAATACAGCATATATTCCATCTCCAAGGGAAGTATCGGAAAAATCTGCCTGCCCTTCATAATCCCATGCAAATCCCAAGAGTCTGAATTCACCCAAAAGAGAGTTAACATCAGTAAGTGACATTCCGATGCGAATTCCCTCGAATGTTTCATAGGCTTCACCTGTCACAGTAATTCCAACTGTAGAATTCATCAGGGAATCAAACCAGGTAATCTCAAGTTCTCTTTTCGTTCCTGGAAACACCAGTGTTCCAGGGGCCATGAATCCTTCCCCAAGGTGAACAGTTGTATCTATCAGGGCTTCATCTCCGACAAGAACGCCCAATTCCACCCTTGAAATTTCAAGAGGAACAATTCCGACTCTCTCTCCAGGTACAATCAAAAAACCGGGATTACCCGCAATCGATAAGCCTGCAATCAGGATCATTGTCAAACCCAAATACTTCATGCTCAGTTCCCCTTTCAGAACTACAGTGCAAAGAAAGATAAACAGTACCGGGTGTAAATACACATGGATTCATCCTGCTGCAACCCTCTCGGATTCAGGAAATTGTGGGATTTTTAGGAAATTGGAATTAAATTGTTTATCTTTAAGCATTCAGCCTCCGGACATCAGTGTAATGATTCAGAAAGGGCAAGCGCGTGAATAAGTACATATTTTCTATTATTCTGCTATTCATAGCAGGTTCTGGTTATTCCCAGATAACAGTACAGGCTGTACGAGTTGATGAGGCTCCAGAAATAGACGGTATACCGGATGAGGACATCTGGGAACTCGCGATTCCGGTGAATGAAGATTTCATTCAGCACAGACCGGACTGCGGCGAACCCATGTCGGAACGGACAGAAATCAGGCTGCTGTTCGACGACAGAGCGCTTTATGTCGCACTCACCATGCATGACAGCCATCCGGAAGAATTTACAAGGGCTCTGACTCCCAGAGATCATGATTTCTCAAGTGAATGGATCGGTGTCTGGCTGGATACATTTAATGATGATAACAATGCCTACTTCTTTTTCACAAATATCGAGAATGTTCAGCAGGACGGAAGATTGTGCGAAGTAGGTGGATGGGACTCGAACTGGGATGCGGTATGGGAAAGTGCCACCGCTTCATCCGATTCGGGCTGGACCGCTGAATATGCCATTCCCTTCGCAGTCCTGCGCTACTCTGATGATACCGAACAGGTCTGGGGTGTTAACGTCAAAAGGACCATGACACGCACTAATGAAAGCGCTTTTCTTTTCAGGATGGGTGATAACGGTTGGATATATATCAGGGATTTCGGTGAACTTCATGGACTGAACAATCTTCCTGACAGCCGACGGATTGAACTAAGGCCCTATGGAGCCGGAAAGATTCAGTACATGCCTGATTCAGAGGATGAGTGGGATCCATGGGGAAATGCAGGTCTGGACTGCAGAATTGGGATTTCAACCAATGCTTCTCTCGATCTCACTATTAATCCTGATTTCGGGCAGATTGAGGCTGACGCTGATGAAGCTAATCTGTCGCACTGGGAAACATTTCTCCGCGAAAAAAGACCGTTTTTCCTTGAAGGAGCTGATCTATTCGATCTCCCTTTCAATCTCTTCTATTCCAGACGTATAGGCGCGGTTGCTTCCAATGGCGAAATCATACCCATCCTTGGCGGCGCAAAACTGACAGGGGCTTCCGGCGGATTCAGATTCGGACTTCTTGAAGCATATACAGGCAGGATTTCTGAAGACGGAGACATGCTGGAGCCAGCTGCGAATTACTCGGTAGGACGAGTGATCAGAGAGTTTGGCGATGGCTCATTCATCGGTGCGAGCATGACAAGCACCGATATCCCTCAGCAGGAGAATCAGGATTACTCGTACGGACGATCCGGCGCTCTCGACGCTCAGATCAGAATAGCCGATCTGCATACTCTCTATGGAGCTTTTGGCGGCACCTGGAATTCCTATGCAGGCGAATGGTCGGACAATCTTGCATACAAGGGAACTTACAGTTTCAAGAATGAGAGATTGAACTGTTCAACCGGATTTTCTTACAGAGAAGAAAATTTCAACGCGAATATGATCGGATACACTACATCCACAGGAGATGTGAATTCATGGGCGAATGTAGGGCTGTTCCACCCGTTCTCCGGCAATCCAACACTGCAGGACGCGTGGACGAATATCTGCTATTACTACGATCAGGTTCCAGGTGGAGAAATTACGTCCAGAGGCATCAGGCTGAATTCAGGTGTCTCATTTCGCAACAGGTACTATATAGAAGGCGGTATCTGCTACAGGGGATCAAGATTCGACAGATACGAAGGACCCGATGGTGCAACATACGATCCGGGCATGTCATGGAACTTTTATTGTTCAACGGATTCGAGGAAAAAATTCTATATCTCCCTTTATGTAAACGGCGGCACTTACCGTAACGGCACAAACAGATCATTCGGGACATGGCTTAATCTGAAACCTGCTCCTCATGTTTCAATCGGGGCAGATATCGACTGGAGTACAACTTCGAACGCTCTGGGATACAACTGGGATAGTGAAGCATGGGACACAAGAGATACTGACTGGAAATCATTTGAGTTAAGCTGCAGCTATATGTTCAATACGGATCTGAGTCTGTCACTGGTTTCCCAGATTTCAAGGTTCAAATCAGATTACGGGCTTTCTGAGGTTTCGGAGAGTAATGATCACTGGATGAACATTCTTCTCAGCTGGCAGTTCAAACCCGGCAGTATGTTCTACTTCATGGCCGGTGAAAATGCGGATCCTGATGAAATTACCGGAGAATATGGAGAACCTGACTTCACAGTTTTCAGTAAACTCACGTGGTTCCTGCCCATTTGATATCTCAAAACACCGTTTCTCTCTCACAAGTTGAAGAAGTGTGGTACGTCCCTTAGAAGAAGTTGGCTACGTTGGCGGGACCCGTACCGGTAATTTCGAAGAAGATATCCTGCAGATCCTTTTCCACGATCTCGTCTGTTCTGAATGTCTCCATCAGCCTGCCCTCATGAATGATACCAAGTCTGTCGCAGAACACTTTCGCAACCGGAAGAGTATGAGTAGAAACCAGAACCGCTGATCCGGAAGCAGCTGCCGCGCGGCTCATTCTGTTGAATGTTTCGGCAGTGGCGGGATCAAGACCGACATGAGGCTCATCGATAACGTATAGTCTGGGGCGGGATATGAAGGCCGATGAAAGCACTACTCTCTGTATCATTCCGTGAGAATAGCTCTCGGCCCTGCTGTCCAGCCAGTCCCCCATATCGAAGAGCTTTTCATGAAACGCGATTCTCTCCTCTATTTCATCAGGTGGAATATCCCTCATTCTTCCAATGAATCGCAGGAATTCCCTGCCTGACAGTTTCGAGTACATTGTCGGTTCATCCGGCACATAGGAAATCCGTGAATGTGCACCTTCTGGATCAACAGATACATCCACTGAATCAACAATAATTTTTCCGCTATCCGGAACTGCAAGCCCGGAGATCATCTTCAGAGTTGTTGTCTTCCCCGCTCCGTTAGGTCCAAGAAGTCCGAATACTTCCCCCGCTGGAATTTCCAGAGAAAGATCACAGACCGCAATAGTCTTTCCGAAGGTTTTCGAAAGATTTTCAAGTTTGAGAATCAAAATTTACCATCCTCGATATCCAGCAGGGCATTAATAAATGAATCCAATTCGAATTCAAGAAGATCATCACTGCTCTCCCCTACCCCTATGTATTTAACGGGAATATCCATCTGACTGGCCATAGCCAGCACCGATCCTCCCTTTGCCGTTCCGTCAAGTTTCGTGATTACGAGCCCGGTTACCGGAATCGCTTCTAGAAACTGCTCTGCCTGGGCTCTTGCGTTCTGCCCTACGGTAGCGTCAAGAACCAGGAGCACTTCGTGGGGAGCTGATTCCATCGCTTTGCCGCAGACTCTGTGAATCTTGGAGAGTTCGGCCAGTAATCCTTTTTTGTTGGGGAGCCTTCCTGCCGTATCGATTATTACAGTGTCGTAATCCCGGCTCAACCCCCTTTTAACAGCATCATATGCTACTGCGCCAGGATCAGATCCTGGTAATTGAGTAATGATTGCTGTTCCAAGTTTCTCAGCCCATATTTCGAGCTGCTCGGCTGCGGCGGCTCTGAAGGTATCAGCGCATGCCAGAAGAACTCTGCTTTTCTTTTTCTGGAGTTTCGCAGCCAGACGGGCGATCGTAGTTGTCTTTCCAGCTCCGTTAACTCCAACCACAATGATTACACTTGGCCGCGCATCAATAATACGCGATGTAGAGCGAACAGGGACACTTTCTCTTAAAATCCCGGCAAGAGCTTCTTTCCAGCCCTGCCCCGACTTTTTGATCCTTCCAGGGAGTTCAAGCATTATCTTCTCGGTCAGTTCCCAGCCAAGATCACTTCCGAGGAGAATTTCCTCAGCATCCTCAAGAACACCTTCATCAATGCATCCTGAGCTAAAAAGCTGGCTGAGTCTGCCAGCCAGCGCTTCTCTGCTTCGTCTGAGTTTATTCGAAAGATTCAAATCAACAAAGCTCCTCAGCTGTCACTCAGTTGTTCAGCGGTTTCAAGGCTGACAGATGTCATGGATGAGACTCCCTCAGAAGCGTCACAATGGCAGATTCGCAGTTCTCACCGCCGCTGATTGTATACACACCGGTGGGAAGTCTGTCACCGCTGTAATCACACCCATCCCAGACATTAACACCATCAGTAACCGGAATCTCTGCAACCAGGCGGCCAGATATATCGTAGACTGAGAGTTCAGAAACATCTCCACCGATTACAATGAACTCAACACTTCCGCAGAAGGGATTGCAGGAGGGTTCTATGATGATAAGTTCAGTTCCCTGGTCTGATGATTCCTCTTCTTCCTCAAGTCCGAGGCTGGTGGCGTTGAACCAGCCGAAGGTGGGATAACCACCGAAAATCGGTTCCATCTCTCCCTGATTATAGATCACATACAGATTACCCTCGGAATCAACCACACCATCGATATTAAGAACATCTTCAGGATCTTCATCACTATGGTCGTATGCTGCGGTTGTTTCTACAATGAGTGATCCATCATTATCCATTACTATGTACCACACAATATCATTTGCGGCTCCATCAATCCATACAAGGTAGAATTTCTCGTTGTCGGGAAATGGTAATAGATCCATCATAGTGCTTACAACCATGTCAGGTGACTCACTGACAACTATCCATTTATGGATCTCCAGATCTCCTGTGCGTCCATTAAGCCTCCAGAAACCATACCTGCTCGGATAACCACTGATACCCACGCGGCCTACCACTATAAGATCCCCGTTGCTGTCAACAGCAAGGCCGGGATATCGAGCCATATCACCTTCATCATTAGTAAAATCCCATATTGGCACTGTAACATTACCTTCAAGATCGTACTGCATGTACATGTATGTCTGCCAGCCAT
>JAIOQY010000191.1 GCA_021108435.1 Candidatus Aegiribacteria sp. | reverse complement strand
GTTGTTTCCTCTAATACGCGGAGAACTTACCTGTCCGTTCGTTCCATTTCACGAAGAGATACCAGAGAAGTATAATTACCAGGAATACACCAACTGCTGCTCCATAGCCAATCTTTTCCGGCAGGAAAAACATCTGCTTCATGCTGTCAGGCAGCGCATCGAAGAAAGCAGGTTTAATGAATTTCGCCGTTAAAGGCATTGCAACAATCATACCGACAATGGATGCCCAGAGTTTGATGTGTCCTTCTCCGGCGCGCCAGAGAGAACCAACCGTGCATCCACCTGCAATGGTCATTCCAAATCCGAAGATCGTTCCTCCGACGATGGCAGGTACCCAGAAGTGCGGCCAAACCCATATCATATCGCCCCTGACACCCATGAACTTGATTACGACAAAACCGAACATCGAAACCAGAATACCCGCCATTACCGCGACTGCGGGAACAGAGCTGCCGGACATGAATGGCTCACGCAATGCCCTGACAACACAAAATCGTGACCGCTGACAGACCATACCGAAGAAAAGACCAATGGCTGCGTACCATGCGAGTACACTGCTGGTACCGGTGTATCTGAAGGCTATTATTAAACCTATCAATACTACTACTGCTCCGAGGAAAGGCTGCCAGGATCCCTTGCCCTTTCCGGCGGAAAGTATCGAATAGGTTTTTCCACTGCTTAGTTTTGGAAATTTATTCACTTCGAAGAGCAGGTACTTAACCGCAATCCATGTACCGATTACGAGTCCTAACGTGAAAACGACCGCACCAAGCGAAAGTGCAGGCCAGCCGCTGAAAAAACCGCCGATGGTACAGGATACACCGACTACGGCTCCAAGCCCCATCAGGAGGCCTCCAATAAGCCCCTTAAATAGTTCACCTAAAGGAGGAAATCTGAGAGCGAACTGTTTGGAAAAGAGGGCTCCGGCAAACGCACCCATTATTAACAGGATACACAGAACGGAGTATGGGAATAGATTGATCGCCCCCATGTTGGCGAATTCCCCGCCCATCAGGTTGAATAGATTATCCCCCCAGTTCTTGACTCCCCCTGAGGCACCCCAGGGCTTCAGAACTATGAACAGGCAGATGTTTCCCACCCCGAGCAGGATTCCACCCACCCACATAGGCCATGATTTAGAGAAGAAGATATCGTACAGTTCGCGCAGACTTCCTTTTTTCTTCGAACCGGATTCACTCATTGTTATCTCCTTAGATAATCAAGCAGTCTTCAGAGGCAATTCGATCCCCTCCACGCCGCTCTGACATGATGAATTGTGAACCTATTCTCCGCGACGGATGAAGAATGTAAACCCGTCTTCGACCTCGACCACCTCTAGAAGACTATTGCCAGTCCTCTCGCACCAGGCAGGTACATCGTCCTTTGATCCAGGATCAGTACCGTACATCTCGATTACCTTTCCATCCTCAAGCTTCTTGATGGCCATCGCGAGCTTCAGAATCGGCATAGGGCACGACAACCCCTTGCAATCCAGAATCACATCACCTTTCATAGTTCCCCCTTTCTTGTTCAACTCATATTACAACGATTTAGCATACACAGAACGAACTTGCACTTAGATGAATTACAAATTTTAACATCACGGGAATCATTGTCAAGTCTCCGAAAACCTGTTTCTCAAGTGGCAGGATCACTCAAGACGGAATGCTCGGGATGGCTTGAGTACTATTCGCGTCTTATTATACCGTCTGGGAATTCCAAAGAAGATGGCTCGTGAATTCAGGATAATGGAATAAATGTGTCTATGAATGAAATAATTTACAGGGCTATAGGAACAATACACACACCCTATTCTGATATGGCTCCTTTTCAAGCGAGAGAGGATGATCCGAAAGGGCCCTTCGTTCTGGAGCTGCTGCCGGAATACGAAACAGCCCTCGAAGATCTTGAGTATTTCAGGTATATCATCGTTCTTTTCCACATGGACAGAGTAAAGGGTTACAACGGCTCAAACATTGCTCATCCACCTTCCCTCAGCGGCGGTACTGTAGGTCTGTTTGCCAGCAGATCTCCCAACCGGCCGAATCCAATCGGGCTCGATGTCGCGAGAATTCTTCGTATTGATGGAAACAGGATTTTTACCTCCGGGTTGAGCGTTCTTGACGGAACACCTCTGATAGACATAAAACCGTATACAAAGAAGGATTCAAAACCTGATCCGGGGGAAGGATGGCTAAAAGATCGGTAAATCAGAATCAGAAGATGGGGAATAAATCTTCTACATTCTATCTGACAGAAACATTTCGAAAGGAGAGAAACTATGTTTTTCGGGAACAGAGTATTTTCCTCGATTCTGATATGTATGTTTGCAGTCGTTAGCGGTATTGCTGAAGCATCTGAAGGTCAGGCTTCCGCTTCAACCGCGATTATCTCAGGACGCATCACAGGTTATCCGTCAGATTGGTTTCCACCCATATATGTCTATGCCAGGAATGTGGATACGAATAGTACATTTGCGGTCTACACTCATGGTTCTTTTGACTATACCGCCGAAATTCCATTTACGATAACTGTCTGCGAAACAGGAACCTACACTGTGTTTGCATGGACAGACAGAGAATCCAGTGGTGTCTGGGTAGGCGGATTTTACACCCGATACAATGAAAAGGGTATTATAGAACCCATATTTATTGAAGTAGAACTTGGGCAGGAAGTGGAAAACGTGAATATTGAAGGTAATATGTTCAATATTGATCAGGATATGGTTCCACTGCCCTGAAATACCTGCGAGAAAAGCAGGATCGATTCGGAGGTGCTGATATGAGGACGGTTTTCATACCGGTCGTGATTCTGGTGCTCACCGTTCATGCTTTTGCGGATACAGGTACCAGAGGATGGGTAAATGCCTGTGAGGTTGTAACGAATGAGACAGATGCCGAAACACTTCTGAATGAACTCGCAGCCTGCGGATGTGATCATGCAGACTACCTCTGGATCCCGGACTGGAATTCTCTTTCAGAATACGAGGGCTGGCTTGTTTATAATGGCCCGTTTGATTCTGAGGAAGACGCTTCAATCGCGGCATGCCGCCTGCTATGGAAGTATCCCGATATTTATTCAATACTGGTTTCAGATGATCCTGTCCGTATAACAACATTGCCTGCTCTTGGGATTCTTTCGGACCTGACGGGTCTTATGCCTCCTACACAGGATTTCACGCACCAGTCAGTAGTACCGGAAGGCTGGGGAACCGAATGGAAGACACATGGCTCCGGGGATGAATGGGAGCTGCCTGTTCAGATCATCTCAACTCCTCCGGGCTGGATTATTGATGAGTGGGAGGATATTTACGCCGGAACTATTGAATTGAGAGGCTTCGAGGAACCGCTGGATGCTGCAGGTGAATATGAACGAGTATCGGCTTTCATTCGCGAAGGAGCCTCGAAGCTGGATGTTACTGTACTAGAATCTCCAGGTGAGTATATCCTTCTTCACAGTCTTCCCGACCCCGGTGACAGAAGGGGAGATATGGATTTCTGGGTTGCAGTTCGCAACGAAACTCTTGAGTATGGCCTGAGAGCGAGAAATTTCTACGGAGAGATGCCGAACAGCTGGATGAATATCCCTGAAGAGGCAAGAGAATCCTCAATACCGAAGGTTGCGGATTCCCGTCATGAGGCTATTGGATACCTGCTGGAAAGGCTTCTTGAAGATAGTGTATACGGTACCGATACAATAGAGAACATCTCATTTGGTATTGAATACCTCGACGGATTTCCAGAAGGCGCCTGGCGGGATTACTATGACATAGCTGTGCGAGAGGTACACAGACCCGGTGGAGAGGGAGATCCCAATACCGCACCGATACTGGACAGGTTCCGTATTTACTCCAGGGGAGGAGAGATTCTATGGTGGAATCCCCTTTGGGGTACTCTCTTGCCTTACAGTGAGCTGTTCTCCTTCAAATACTGAAACTTACTTCCCAAACATGCTTTTCTTCAAAGCAGTGCTTGCATTAACAGGAAGCGCAAGTAATTCAGCATTATCTACTACTGCTTGCACACACCTTTCCGTCAGTATGTCGGATCCTGAACGTAATACAATGAAGTAGAGGCCGCATGTAAGTTCATCCTGCTGAAAATCCACACTGGTTTTATATCCATGAACCGGGTCGGTTGAACTTCCCATATTGGATCGCTGATCTGAAACCCCGCCCCCTTTCCGGGAGACGGGGCTCTTAGCGATTCTACTAATCCCTCATCACGACAAAACTCCCGGTGCTGACCTCAGAACCGATGCTGCAATGAAGAAGGTATACTCCATTGGGTACAGGTGTTCTA
>JAIOQY010000190.1 GCA_021108435.1 Candidatus Aegiribacteria sp. | reverse complement strand
TCTTTGAGTCAAGATCCTTCCCAAGTGAACTGACTATTACTTTCATCTAATTATTTTCCCTTTCTTCGTTCTATCAACTGCTTGACGCGGCTGGCAATATACTCAAGCGTATCCGCGACATTCTGTACCTGTATCTTCAGGGAATCCGTTTCAACGAATTCAGGATCCCGGGGAGGATCGTACTGCGGATATCTACGCCAGAGCGGCAGACCCGTTTCATAGAAACGATTTCTATAACCTCTTCCACCTCCCCGACCATATCTGATAAACCCTCTTCCCGCTCCCCTACCGGGTGCCGAATCATATCCGCCTGCCGGAAAACCAGCACACCTTCCCATAGCTCTCCCTGTCAATGGCCCCTCTCCACGAGGTCCAGATCCATCTCCTGCTGGCATGATTACTCCTTTCTCTTTTCTGCTTGTCCATCGCTTGCATGATGGACTTTCATATGATTGTGATATTCATGAAAGAAACTGTGCAGAATTCTGTCAGTATCCTCAAGATCCATAACCCATGTATTAAGGTAGAAATGACCTTCTTCTGTAAGAGTGTAGACTCTTCTGGCAGGACCCGAGTCACCCTCGGACCACTTTGATGTAACGAACCCTCTCTCCTCGAAACTTCTGAGAATTCGGTAAATAGTACTGGAATCAGCCGGATTTCCGCCGAAGCCAAAGCGATCAAGGTTTTCAAGAAGCTCGTAACCGTGCGATTCTCCGGCATGAAGCAGTAGAAGAAGGCATGGTTCTAGAAACCTTCTGATTCTCCGTCTGCATCCATCCTGAGCTCCATATCCCCTTCGACCTCTTCGCAACATACTGTTCCTTTCATCTATGTGCATATAGCATCTAGATGATAATAACATATAATTTTATGTCAAGTCCTTTTCTGAATTATACAGTTGATTCAGAATACACTTCTATCATTATACCCGTACCCGTGTAGGAATAGCATATACTCTACAGATTGTTGCTCATAAGAGAACTCACCCCTCTCATGCTGCAATAGTAATGAGTCTGAAGACGGTATTCGTTCTCATTGGCGGTCGGCTTATGCTCGGAGAAACCGTAACTCCACAGGGAATATTCAGTTGTCTGTTGATGTTCACAGCCATTATCCTGTCAGGCATTGAAAATTCAAGAGACAGAGAGATCCCCATATGACGGAGAAGCCTGTTACCAATATATTTAACCTGTTCAAAAATAGTACATTATTACTAATTGGTTGTACTATTAAAACCATTAGATTCACTCGCAGGTGAACTTCTCTGGAACCAGGAGTAATACAATACTGTTATCAGCTGAGACGACTGGAAGAAACCTGGTGAAAAAATGAAGCAAAAAGAAGATAACGATCAGATACTGAAACACCTTGAATCTGTTACAGCAAGGATGTCAAAGCTTGAAGAAGAATTGAATTCACGAAAAAAAGTTCTCGAGACAATTCTTGATCTCATTGATAGTCTTATTGTTATAATCGATGAAGATGGAATTATCCAGTTCGTAAATATGCAGTTTGAAAAAATTGTTGGATTCAGCACAAATGAATTGGTCGGTAAAGTAAACTGGTCCCGATTTGTTGCAGAAGAGGATATCGAACGTGCAAGAGGATATTTCTTGAACAGAGCAACGGGATCCGGTGATTCTCCATCAACATACAGCCTTCATGTTATCCTTCCAGGGAAAGAATCTCGACTGATGCAGGCAAATGTCGCGTTCATTCCAGGAACTGATGATAGAATAGTAGTGCTGAAAGATCTCTCTGAAGTGATTCAGGCACAAAGTAAGGCAGCAGAAAGCGAAGAAAGATATCGCGCTGCAATTGAGAACACGAGAGATGGAATTCTTATCTGCAGTAAAGACAGAATTCTTTTCACAAATACAAGTTTCTGCAATATGATCGGAAAGACCCGCGAATATATCTATTCCGTCAATCCTGTTACGCTGTTTCATCAGGATGACAGAAGTAAGCTGCTCTCAATAATCAGCGCAGAGGGGAAAGCTTTAAAGAAAGCTCTTATTCTTGAGGCCAGAGTATGTAAGAACCAGGGATATTTTCAGGGAGAACTGTCCGTGGCCGGAATCAAGTACCGTAACAGTCATGCGGTGTTCATTTCGATCAGAGAACTTCCGGATCGAAAAAAGATTGAGAAGGAGCTGCAAAAAAAACAGGGGTTCCTGGAAGCACTGATAGAGAATTCACCGATTGGTATTTCTGTTCACGACAGAAATGGAACACTTCTGATTGCAAATGAATCCTGGAGAAGAATCTGGAAGAAGACAAAGGAAGACCAGCTGAAAAAAATGATTCCAAGATCTGAACTCAGAATGGATGAAAAAGACTCCTATCTCGGGGACTATATCAGGGCGGTAGAGGAAATATATCGCAAAGGTGGAGAGCTCTACATACCGCAGCTCAGGCTTCTTAATCCTTACCTTGAAGGAACTGAATGGATATCTCACCACTTCTATGCGCTCAAGGATGAAGATGGAGATGTTGATAAAGTCATTACACTGACGGTAGATCTCACCGAATCGTTTAAAACAAGAGAAGAACTCGAAGTAACACGAGACAAATATAGAGAGCTTTCCAGAAATATTCCGGTTGCCATTTACCGATCCACATCGGAGCCAGGTGGACGCATTCTCTCCGCTAACCCTGAGATGTTCAACATGTTCAGGATCGCGAATGTTGAGGATCTCGGAAACATCTGTGTTCAGGAACTTTATGTTGACGCTGACAGAAGACGGGACTTAATAGAAAAGATACATCGTGAAAAAGTGATTGAGAATTTCGAAGCGGAACTGAAGAGAATGGATGGAACCACGTTTCTTGCTTCCATTTCAGCAAAAGGAATAGTAGGAAGCAGTGGAGAGATCGAGTACAATGAAGGTATAATCAGAGACATCACGAATCAGCGCAGAGTAGAGGAAGACCAGCAGAAAGTTGAGAATCTGGAATCAATAGGAACCCTGGCCGGTGGTATTGCGCACGATTTCAACAATCTCCTGATGAGCATTCAGGGAAACATCTCGCTTGCCATATCCGGAACTGATGAAAAAGAAAGCCGCAATCGGCTGCTTATGGCGGAAGCAGCTACAGATGCTGCTGCTGACCTGGCTAGACAGCTTCTTACATTCTCAAGAGGCGGAGTTCCCGTTAAGAAGAAAGTTGATCTGAAGGATATCGTTCGCACGGCAGCGCAGTTTGCGTTAAGAGGGTCCAGCATATTGGCGGAATTCGACATTAACGACGATCTTGATTTTGTTGAAGTTGATATTGAACAGATATCTCAAGTTATCAAGAACATAGTTCTGAATTCAGTTCAAGCCATGCCGGATGGTGGAATAATCAAGATAACCTGCAGAAATATGGAGATTCTAGAAGATGATAATAATCTGAAGAAAGGCAGTTATGTTCTTACTTCAATAAAGGATTTTGGAGAAGGAATTTCCTCCGAGAATCTTGCAAAAATCTTCAATCCATATTTCACAACAAAACCAGGCGGCACAGGACTGGGTCTTTCTATGTGCTATTCCATTATTTCCCAACACTCAGGCACTATCCGGGTATCCTCCGAACAGGGAGAGGGAACTGAAATTGCAGTATATCTGCCGATTGCAACTGGTGTTTTCGTTGAAGAAGCTTTAACTGAAGACCTTGAGAATCATGAACCGGTTGATGGCTCGATGTATGTTCTGGTTATGGATGATGATCCGGGTATAAGAGATGTTCTGACTGGTATGCTTGAGATTCTCGGACACAGAGTTGCAGAATGTAACAACGGTGCAGATGCAATATCTCTTTATAAAAAAGAAATGTCTTCTGGGAAACCATTCGACATTGTGATTATGGACCTAACTATACCCGGAGGGATGGGCGGGGAAGAAGCTATCAAATATCTCAGGGAAATAGATCCTGAAATAAAAGCTATAGTATCCAGTGGATACTCGAACAATCCTGTAATATCTAACTTCTCCGATTATGGTTTTTCCGGAAGACTCGCAAAACCATTTAAAGTATCAACACTGAAACGAGAGATTCACGCTGTCCTCAGTAAATGAAAGCAGGCAGAAACCGTTATTCGACCTGGAGGATACAAGCAGGATATTCAACAGGAAGACAATTAGAAAAGGTATTATCCTTTTTCTCTTCATCTCAGTAGCAGCACTAGCCTTCATTTATCTTTACTCGAATACAGAAAATTCTTTTGAAGCTCTTTCAAACCTGCAACCTGTTTATCTTCTTTTGATAATACCCCTTTCCTTTCTTGACCTCTGGCTCGGGGGGCTGAGGATTCATGTTTTCACCCGTAAGCTGAAACCGGGTACAAGCACAAGGCTTAGCTTCAGGGCAAATCTTGCCAATATCTTCATGGGTGCGGTTACTCCGTCACAGACGGGCGGTGGTCCAGCACAGCTTTTCATTCTGTATAATGGGGGGATATCTGTTGCAAGGGGAATGTCAATTGGTGTTATTAATTTTCTATCGACGATAGTTTTCTTTATTATTGCCTCGGGCGGAGCACTTCTTTTTCTTGGAGGAAGTTTTTCATCGAATGTTGTGAATCATTTGATAATAGCGGGTTTCGTGGTATTCTGTCTTCAGTTCATAGTTGTCCTGACCGCATTGCTGAAACCGTCGATCTTTGAAAGGTTCTTCCATTTTCTGACAGGCTTCTTCAGCAGGATACCCAGAATCGCAAAAAGGACAGAGGCTCTGCGAGAATGGTTCGGTCGATTCGTAGAACAGTATGGAGATGCCTGCAAATTCTTTTTTAACAAGGAATTGATGGTTGTCTTACAAAGTTTCGTACTCACAGGAGTGCTGTACCTGAATAAGTTTACACTTGCATACTTCATTATGAGGGGTATAGGCGGAACAGGAGGATATATGGATGTGATCGCAATACATATGATCATTTTCTTTATCTCCTACTTTGCCCCGAGTCCGGGTGCCAGTGGAGTAGCGGAACTGACAACCGCTGCATTGATGAGTTCTGTTATATCAAGGAATCTGCTTCCTATATTTACGCTTCTGCAGAGATTTTTCCTGCTCTATATCCCAGTGATCCTGGGAGTGTTTACGGTGCTGGGTGCGGTTCGCAGGACAGAAAATGTAAAAACCGCCGGAGACAGCACAGATGATCCAGGAGAGGTTTGAATTGAGAGTATTCAAAGCATACGATATCAGGGGAGTATACGGTAGAGATTTCGACGGATCGACAGTTTACAGGATAGGATATTTCCTTCCCGGACTACTTTCAGCAGAGGAAATTCTGGTCGGTTACGATTGCAGGGAATCAACACCCGAGGTATTTCAGAATCTCATCAAGGGCATCACAGATGCAGGAGCCCTTGTCTTCAACATGGGACTCGCAACAACTCCAATGGTCTACTTCGCGACAGCTAAACATGGATTTAAAGCCTCGGTTCAGATTACCGCCTCGCATAATCCCGGAGAGTACAATGGTTTGAAAATTTCCCGCGGGGGAGCTCTTCCCGTCGGATACGATTCGGGTCTTAGAGAACTGGAAGCAATGGTTGAAAATGAAATAGTAGAACCGTCTGAACTCAAAGGTGAAGTATTTGAACTAGCGAATATCAAGGTTGAATATCTATCGTTTCTGAGAAAATTCAGCGGAGATTATTCAGATCTGAATTTCGGAATTGACTGCTCAAACGGAATGGCTTCAATACTTGTTCGTGATCTTTTCGGATCCACCCCTTCAGTAATTTACGATATTCTGGATGGCACTTTTCCAAACCACCCTCCAAATCCTCTGGATGAAAGGAACACCAGTGATCTGAAAGACCTGGTAATAGAAAACGAACTGGATATAGGAATTATTTTTGATGGTGACGCGGACAGAGTCATGTTTGTTGATGACAGAGGGAGATTTGTTCGTCCTGATCTGATCACTGCTGTTATCGGACTCCATTATCTTCTTGAACGGAAGGGATACGTTCTGTGTGATATTAGAACTTCCCGTGGTGTCATCGAATACATTGAAAAACTTGGAGGCCGATCTTTCATGTGGAAAGTCGGTCATTCTCATGCCAAGATGAAGATGAGGGAACTGAACGCTATTTATGGAGGAGAACTGGCAGGTCATTACTATTTCAGCGAATTCTTCAACTGTGATTCCGGTATGATTGCAGCGCTTATTGTTCTGAATATTGCGGTACAGTTAAAAATGAATGGAATAACATTCTCCTCTCTGATCGATTCAATTTCGACTTACGCGAACTCCGGAGAAGTCAACTTCAGGATTGATGATAAAGAGGCTGCAATGGAGATTCTGAAGGACTACTTCACTTCAAAAGAGAAACCGGAAGCAATTTATGACTTCGATGGATATAGAATTGAATTTCCTGACTGGTGGTTCAGTATAAGACCTTCCAATACCGAACCGTATCTGCGCCTTGTCGCTGAAGCGGTTGACGAGAATCTCCTGGAATCGAAGTTGAACAAAATCAGACAACTGCTGGGAACCGTGGGACCCTGCTAATAGTGTCCCACGGTTTCCTGTGATTTTATCTGATAAGCATTACCTGCCTGGTTACAGAACCGGCTTCTGTCCATATACGTACGAAGTAAACCCCGGAAGCTGCGGGGTTCTCATTGGTGTCTCTGCCCTGCCATATGACCGTATATTCTCCGGCCATGAATTCCTGTCCGGCAATGGTCTTAATCTGTCTTCCGGAGAGGTCGTAAACAGAGATCTCCGCAAATCCAGCAGAAGCAAGATTGAAAGGTATAACAACCTGTGCGGAGAAGGGATTGGGATATAAAGGATCTAACGAAAGAACAGAGGGAACATCATCCTCTCCCTCAATACCAACTGAAAGATTGCTCAGAGCCTTTATGCAGAAATTTGCAGTGGTATCCACTGTTGTAAGGTCTGTCCAGGATGCGCCGCTAAGATAGAAACTCTCACCCGGACTTGCAGATGATTCTACAATGGTTCTGTAACTTGCTCCGAGCAGTACAGGAACATCTGAAGTACAGCCGAAGGGCTGGCCTCCATCCAGAAGTTCCAGGTAGACATAGAAATCGCATCCTGTATCAATATTTACCGAAGTTGAAAGTTCAATGGTATGGAAACCGGTATATGAAGCTGTACCGCTTTCACTAGTTAGTTCATCAAGGAGTTCTCCTCCAGAGAAAGTATTGAAGATCTTCACTGTATAATCAACGTTATCCACAGCAGTGAAAAAACTGACACCTTCCACCGTTTCATAATTATCAGCCACGAAAGCGTTAAATGCCTCAGTTGCTGTCAGAAGAGTATCTCTCCATCCGTGGTAGTCGTGGTAGTAAATATTCGAATATTCAAGAGGCTCTACATCGCGAAGAGAAATAGCACCCATCGTGGGATTCTGGCAGCAGTGCTTGTCGTAAAAGGATATCCAGAAGTATCCGCTATTCCCCCAGCCGGTGCCCCAGCTGTTCTTGCAGAGCCAGGCGCCTGGCTGCGGAGCCTGTGTTGCCTTCGCGTCATCCCAGCCTATGATCGAAATGGCATGGTTAGGATCAAGTGTGCTGGATGGCGGCTGATAGTGAATATAGCCTGACATGAAGCTGCCATCGTAACACATGCATGTTCCTATGACACCGTGGTCCATAATGACCTGCTTGATTTCATTGATATTCTCAAGATTTGCTCCCGCAGTGTACCATGCAATAGTCCTTGGATAGTAGTAATGATAACTTGGTTGGTATCTATCGGGAGCAGTATCAAAG
The DNA here is from genome assembly GCA_021108435.1 of Candidatus Aegiribacteria sp. Lineage (NCBI taxonomy): Bacteria > Pseudomonadati > Candidatus Aegiribacteria > Candidatus Aegiribacteria sp. Next base: position 36,823 of record JAIOQY010000190.1, on the reverse strand, counting down.
GACTGACCATCAATGTTTCTTACGGCTCCCTCACCCCTGGTGAGATATGCTGAAGTCACAAGGTAGTCACCTCCCTGATGCACCTCAAGTCCGCCCCCTGTGGGAGGGTCTGTATCATCATTGTTGAACTGGTTGAAACCGTTCCACCAGTCAAGATGGTATTCAGCAAGATCAGGCTCACCGGTCTCTCCCGATGCTGCCCAGACACCCGTCATTAACAGATTTCCCTCAATGGCTGACATTGCTCCGAAGGTCCAGCATGTGCCACCCTGCTGGCTTTTTACAGAAGTTACATAGTTCTCGCCAAAGACATTGCGCAAGTCAAAACTAGAAGGCGGATCAGCGGTTGAAAAGGAAACGAAACATAAAAGCAGAAAAATCACTATCAGGTTTTTCATAAATGAACCTCCAAAGAAAAAAATCTATTAAAAGTACGTCATTCTACTGTAACATGAATTTGGCAGGACAGTTCCAGTTATAATGCCTGTATATCTTGAACAGGTCAAGTTTGAAGCTGGTTGTATATTCTGAATCGCTCGCGCAGAAAAAAAAAGACTTATATATATTATACATTGCTGATTAGAAATCTGAATGCAAAGAATTTTCCGAAAAAATAGCTGACCAGGAAAATTTTCATTCAACTGTTATTAATCCTGTTCAATCTGGAAGGAGCATTTCATGCTCGAAAAACTCAGAAATATGATCAAAGGAGTTAAAGCGGATTTCGTTGATATCCGGTACGAGATCAAAAGGCACACCCTCATAGGTTTCACCGGCAGGGAAATCAGGCAGATCGGCTCCAACAACACTGATGGGTATGTCGTAAGAGTATTGAAAGGTGGAGGATTCTCAACCGCCACGGTAACAAAGGAGGAAGATGTCAGCCGGGCGCTGGAACTCGCTGTTGAAGGGGCTGAGACAATAGTTGAGACAGGAGGCAGGAAATCTTCGCTGGAACAGGTGCCGGTTGTACGGGACAGAGTCAAGATTAATCTGAATGGAGATCCCAGAGAGATCCCCATTGATGAGAAACTAGTTCTGACCAGCATGTACAATGATCTTATGCTGGAGCAGCCTTCTATTGAAACAACTAATATTTCGTACAGTGAAATCGGCAGGGAGAAGTATTACGTCAACTCGGAGGGATCTGCTGTTTCGGAAGAGATACTGACAACAAATATCGCAGGTGAGGTTATTGCAAAGCGTGACAGCCTGCTTCAGAACATAAGAATCTCGATTGGCGGAGCTGACGGATATAATCGTCTTCTTGGCAGAAATGAAGATTTTGTCAAAAGGGCGCGGATAGCAGGAAAGCTGCTTGATGCAGAACCGGTTAAAGGCGGCACATACAATGTGATACTCAGCCCTCTTCTAACCGGCGTATTTACTCATGAGGCTTTTGGCCATTTCAGTGAGGCGGATATCATTGAAGATAATCCCTCTCTCAGAAAGAAGATGTCTCTTGGGGAAAGGCTAGGTACGGAACAAGTTACAATAATTGCGGATTCAACAATCCCGAATCAGATCGGTTACTACAAATACGACGATGAAGGTGTCGAAGTGAAACCGGTCACCCTTATGGACAGGGGTGTACTGACCGGAAGACTTCACTCCCGTCGTACCGCAAAAGCTTACGGAGAACCGGTAACAGGTCATTCGGTAGCCGAAGATATGCGGTTTGAACCCATAATCAGAATGGGGACCATCTATATTGAGCCCGGAGAGAAAAGCTTTGACAACCTGCTCGAAGAACTCGATGAAGGACTCTATCTCGTTGATGGTAAAGGCGGTCAGACAAGTGGAGAGAATTTCACATTTGGAGCACAGTACGGTTTCATCGTGAAAAATGGAAAACTCGGTCCGATGATTCGTGATATTAATATCATGGGCAACCTGTTCACCACACTGCAGAATATTGTAGCTGTCGGAAATGACCTGACGCTTTCGGAAAGGGGAGGCTGCGGAAAAGGGCAGCTGAATATCAAATCTGCTCTTGGAGGGCCTCATGTCCTCATTCGTGATATGGTAGTAGGGGGTGTATGACATGAAAAAACTTCTGGAAACAGCATCAAGAGTGTCGGATCAGGCAGAGGTATACAGTATACGCACTGATTCCAGCGGTCTCGAGATGAGAAACGGTACTCCGACGGATCTGTCCGCATCAATTCAATCGGGATATGCGATCAGGCTGCTGAAGGATGGCAGAATAGGAACAGCTTACACGAAGAATCTTCTTGACAGAGAAGAACTTGTTGAGAATGCCCTTGGTTCGCTCAAAGGAAATGTTAAGGCTGGATTCTCTTTTCCCTCCCCCTCGAATATTCCCAGCCCTGTGGTTCCCGATGGATCTATTGCTGAGATGGGTTTTCATGATCTTCATTCGCTATCGGAGAGAGTGCTTGATCATCTTAAAGGAAAGATTGAGGGACAGATTGATGTTCGAACAGGGCGAGGTATCACTGATACCGCGATTGTCAATACGAGCGGACTCGATGTCTCAAGCAGAACTTCATTTATGTACACGTTCACTTCACTGCTTTTTCCGAACACGGAGACCTCAGTTCAGAAGATCTTCCTGAGCAGGAAGACAGCTGATTTTCCGACGGGGGAACTTGATAAACTGGTGAATATGTATCTGGCAGGCTTGCCTGAAGTTGAGATACCCACCGGCAGAATGAAGGTCATGTTCATGTCTGACGCGATGTATACACTTATCTGGAGATTATCAGCAGCTTCGTCTGGAAAGTCTTTTTACAACAAAATATCACCTCTTCAGAATAAGCTGGGCGAGCAGATCGTTTCAGAAAAGTTTACGCTATACGGTGACCCGACCGACCCGGAAGACGTTTCCCAGCAGTATTTCGATGATGAAGGCGTGCCAACCAGGAAACACACAATAATAGATAGAGGGGTTTTCAAAGATATCATTCTCAATCTTGATTACGCTGAAAAATTGAACGAGAAACCTGCAGGAAATGGATTCAGAAGCGGAATGTGGGGAGGCGAGACAATCGCGATACTTCCGGCTCCTTCACTTCAATGCAGTAGATTATCGCCGGGGAAAACCTCTTTTGAAGAGATGATCGCAAGTATCGACAGAGGAGTCATCATTCACGGAGTTCTTGGCGCCCATTCAGGCAACATTCTTAATGGTGATTTTTCTGTTGGACTCAACCCCGGATTTTACGTTGAAAATGGCGAGATCAGGGGAAGGGTCAAGGATGGAATGGTAGCGGGCAATGTCTACGAGATACTGAAGAATATCGAGCATGTCGAGAATACCATTCATGATTCCATAACGGGAGGTAAATATCCGGCAATACTGATTGATAACGTCAGTGTTGCCGCGAAGGATTAGCACAATTGGGGGCCGGGGCTAACATTTAAACATTTTATCTTCGGCCTGCGGGGACAGGCACTCTATGGTGCGTGTCCCCGCATAAAAATGTTTAAATGTTAGCCCCGGCCCCCATCTTCGGGAGGATTAAATGCGTTTTTCGGAACTTGCGCTGGAAACCAGGTCATTTCGACGATTCAAACAGAATGTCAGACTTTCAAGAGAAAACGTCTTCAATTTTGTCGATTCAGCCAGACTCGCTCCCAATGCGGCCAATCTTCAGGTGTTGCGATTCAGTGTTGTAACGTCAGAAAATAATTGCGAAAAGATTTTTCCGGCACTTAAGTGGGCCGGTTATCTTGAGGATTGGACAGGCCCGGAAGAGGGAGAGAAACCGGCAGCATATATAGTGATTCATGCTCCAAACGAGGAGAAGCCCTATACAGGAATGGATGTAGGAATTGCAGCGGCCTATATAGTTCTCTCTGCGCGAGAAGCGGGTTATGGTTCATGTATCATAATGAGTTTTGAATGCAAAACTGTTGCAGAAGCAGTAGATACTCCCGAAAATTACAGACCTCAGCTTGTGATAGCCCTTGGCGTTTCCGGGGAAGAAGTTATTCTGGAGACTGTACTTGAGAATATAAAATACTGGAGAGATGAACTTGGCAGACACCATGTTCCAAAACGGAAACTGTCAGATATATTAACGTAACAGTAACATATATTGGAGGATCAGAATGTTCAGTTCGGAGATATACTCGGATCGCAGACAACGACTGATAAAGGAAATGCCTGATGAGTTCGCCTTGATCCTCCCCCCTTCCGGATCAAAACCTTCCAGTGCGGATGGGCACTATCCCTACACACCGAATCTGAATCTTGTCTATCTGACAGGTATAACACAGCCAAGAACCTGGCTTGTCATACACAGGAGAAAGAACATGGAAGTCAGGGAAGACCTGTTCATTGACGCCTACGACGAAACTTACGCAAAATGGATTGGATCTGTTCTGACAAAGGAAGAAGCTCAGGAAAGAAGTGGAATAGAGAACATCTCATTCAATACAGGCGTGAAGAAGTGGATAGACCGAATCATACAGCGCTGGGGTATAGAGAATGTTCTTGTTGATTATCCGATTGCCGGTGTTACGGGTGAAAAAGGCAGCAGGTTAAGGTTTGCAGATGAACTGCTTGCAGCATACCCGCATCTTAATTTTGGCAGGCTGTCCAAAGCCGTCTTTCGCATGAGAATGATCAAGGACTCCGTTGAGCTGGATCTGATGCGGCAGGCAATAGAGCTCTCGCGAAAGGGTTTTATACGCGCTATCAAAGCTCTGAAACCGGGGATGCTCGAGTATGAATTCGAAGCAGAGCTGCTGTACGAATTCATGCGAAACGGGGAGAAAACACCCGCGTTTCCAGCGATAATTGCCGGTGGAAGCCGCGCAACCTGCCTTCATTATGAAGATAATGACAAACCTCTTGAGGATGGAACTTTGCTTCTCCTTGATTTCGGAGCCAGGAAACAGCTGTACAATGCGGACATTTCAAGAACCGTTCCTGTGAATGGCAAGTACACAGACAGGCAGCGAGAACATATTTTGATGGTCATAGAGGTTCAGGAGGAAGCAATACGGCTGCTTCGACCAGGGAAGCTGCATTCGAAGTGGAACTCTGAAGTTGAAGAATTTTACGCCGGGATTCTGATGAAAAAAGGTTTCATTGAAACGAAAGAGGACATTAAGACTTTTTACTACCACCCTGTCGGGCACCATCTGGGGCTGGATACACATGATGAAAACGTTATCAGCGATGAGCTTAAGGCGGGCATGGTACTCACAGTGGAACCAGGATTTTACTCGGAAGAAGAAGGTATCGGCATAAGAATAGAAGACGATGTTCTTATTGGAGAAAATGGAAACACAGTGCTTTCAGAGAGCATTCCGAAGTATCCTGATGAGATCGAAGCGATTATGGCTGGAGGAAATTGATATAGAATATATCCTTGATGAACTTAAATGGATGGAACTGGCACTCGAACAGGCAGAAGAGGCATTCAAGGAGGGAGAAGTTCCTGTAGGCGCAGTACTCGTGGAATCTTCCGGAAGGATTTTTACTGATCGGAATCGAACAAGAGAAACAGGTCTTCCAGCTTCTCATGCAGAGCATCTTGTGATAACAGCTGCTGCTTCCGCAAGGGGAGACTGGAGACTCGATGATTGCAGTCTGTACTCCACCCTTGAACCCTGTCTTATGTGCGCGGGACTCGCTGTGATCTCTCGCATACCGAGAATTATCTATGGTGCCTGGGATAAAAGGTTTGGAGCGTTTGGATCTGTCACGAATATCCTTGAGATGCCGAACCTTAATCACTATCCTGATGTTAAGGGCGGATGCCTTGCGGACAGGTCATCTCAGCTTCTGAAAGAGTTCTTCCGCCAGGGTCGCAACAATCAGGGGCCTCCATCTGCCTGAAAACGAAAGAAGGGAATAGTGACATTAATACTGATTCTTCTGGCTTCTTTTCCGGTGAGGGTAGCTGTTTTTGGAGACAGAACTGGTTCTCCCGATGATAACGAATTTGAAATAGCCATCGATGCTATCGTGGAGATGTCTCCGGACATAGTGCTTTCAGTTGGTGATTTCGTTGAAGGAAACGGAGATGTTGCGACCGCATGTGAGGACTGGGACAGTATCCTTCCCGTTCTGGAAAGACTTACCTCCCGTTTTCCATTTGTGTTCACTCCCGGAAACAATGACATCTGGAACGATCAGACAGAGAATTACTGGAAGGAATACACCGGCACCGAACCCTCCCGGATCGAAGAAATATCCGGAATTACATTTGTCATATGGGACACATCAAGAGATGACTGCCTGTCGATGGATGATCTGGATCTTATAGAAAGTTTTATAGAGGAGATTGACAAGGACAAACCATGGATACTTGTAACTCACAAACCTTTCTGGTTCATGTCTTATGAGGATCCGGATGTGGTGAGTGATTTCAAGAAGCTCATGACGGAATCAGGGCCGCTGGCAGTAGTGGGTGGACATATACATCGCTTTGCCGCCGATCGCGAGGATGGCGTTCTCTACATATCAGCAGGACCTTCCGGCAGCGCTGTGCCGGAACCTGACCCGGAGCATGGTAATTTCACTCAGTTCGGCTGGATGACAATCTGGCCTGATTCTGTAGCCTATGCCATAGTTGATGCAAGAGGGGTTTACTCTGAGAGTATCAATACCGGTGAAGAAATGAGTCTGTTCTACCTCTACAGGAATGAAATGATTGCAGGACGACAACTGGAGATGGAAATGGAATCCACAGTTCTCACATTACGTCCGGTAGAAGACCGAACAAGAACCATTCGATTGAGCGTAAATTCGGGGAACTGGAACCTGCATCCTGACACTCTTGAGATAGAACTAATGGAAGATCCTGTTGAGCTCCATTTCACTCAATCCCCCGAAGGCAGTCCATACCCCTCACCGGTTATAACAATCGAAATGGAGTATGGTTCGCGAAACAGGGAAATGTCATTTGAGTATTTCTGGCCTGTTCTTCGCAGGGCAAATGCGTTTGTTATGGAACCCGTTCTTGATGGAAGAGTATCTATAGGTGAATACAGAGGGGTTTTTCAAAAGGATTTCGCCAACCCGGAGGGGCAACCATCAGATCTTCCCGGAACGGGATTCAGAGCGGCAACTGATGAAAAGAATCTGTTTCTCTGCATGGAAATGCAGGGGAGTTCATCCATAAGCGATGATTACGCAGGATTTATTTTCAGTTCCGGTGAGACCTTCTACTGGCTCAAGGTCTGGCGTGACGGTACAACAGAAGCTCTTATCATTCCCCCTGAGGGAGAGTGGGAGGATTGGGAAGAGGGCTATTCCATTGTAGTCATGACAGACGATACCTACTGGTGTATAGAAGCTGCCTTTAACATACCGCTGCTTGATCCCGAAGATGATTTCGTGTTTATGCATCTGTACAGAGTAATTGACGATGACTACGCGACATGGATCTATCCAATAGAGTTCGATGCTTCAACAATGGGCAGAATCTGGCTCGAATAGAGTAGGGGACATGCAGGCTCTGCTGCGTGTCCCCCATAAACCTGGCTCTGCTGCGTGTCCCCCATAAGCTTGGCTCTGGTGCATATCCCAGTGAGATAATTTGATGGAAATGTTTAAATGTTAGGCCCGGCCCCCATGTTTTCTGAAGATTTTCGAGAGCCTGTCATCATCTTCACATGAGCCGAACAGCCAGAGCATCTCCACGATGTTCTTTTTATCATGTGTTGAAAAAACGGAAAGATGACAACCATGTTCAGCGTAGTCTTCAGAGAAGAAAATACCCTTTTCAAGAGAATATGCCTCGACAAAACCCTTTCCGGGCGTCTCGACCCTGGCCCAGTCACCGACAAAAGACCACGATCCCGCATGCTTTCTTCCCTGCCTGAGGAGCGGTTCGGTTTGAGATGAGAACACAGCATTCTCATGTTCTCCTCCAGGGGAGAGGAAACCGCGGACATCGAATTCACCTCCTAAATAAGTTTCGTGAAGAGCCTCGGGACAGAAACTGGTTCGGATAACAGGAATACCGGGGAACATTGAGACTCGCCAGGTCAGATTCAATGAGCCGTATTTCTTATGGTCTATCTTCCACCTGAGTTCCCAGCCTTTCTCCGCCAGACCGTTTGTTTCAAGCTCGAATCTGCTCCATTCAGGCTTTAGCGTGTCGAGTCTGAAGGGTTTCTCTCCAGAAGTATTTACCCTGGGTATTATTCCCCCGAACCATGGCTTCTCCCAGGCGAAGTCCGAAGGTCCCGGATGAGAGGACATTAGAAACTCCACATCGTCCAGTTTCAGGCTGAATACATGACCGAACTCTGCCGGGTCTATCAGAGCCTTTATCCTCGCATTCTGAAGAACAAGGATCTTGTCTTCCTCGATAAGTTCTGTGGATTCAACGGTTTCGGGTAGCATTAGAACCGGATATACGGTCTTTCTTTCCGCCATCACAAGGTCGATCTCACTGAAACCGGAGCCGGACATCGCAGCGGAGATGGAAGTTTCTTTGGATACAGATCCTTCAGAGAGCACTTCACCATCGAGAATAATGGCGGCTTTACGCTTTCCAAGAAGGCGGTGAGAAAGCTTTACTTCTGCTCCATTCCGCATGACAGGAGTAATATTATGGTTGAGAAAACCGAATTGCTTCTCTGTTTCTCCCAGTTCCCAGCCAAGGGATGTAGCTCTCCTGAAAAGACAGTCGAAATTGCCGTCAGAGAAGAGCAGCTTCAATACTGGTGATTCAGCATATTCGCCGGGTTTGATAAGTATTTCCTCAGTTTCGGGTCGATCATACCGAAGACTGGACCAGTCAGGGAAGTAAGCTATCAATGATCTGTCGGGGCCGGACAAAGCCAGCCATGGTGCACCGAGTTCGTCTACTATTTTTGGGAGATCTTCGGTCCAGTCAGGGATCTGGTTGTATATCCTGTTGCCGGTGTAGACACCTTCCTTCAGAGGGATAGCGTCGGTTCCGGGCGTAAATGATTGACCCCCGCCCCATACAGCTGAAAACCTGATTTTCTGTACTGAATCCGATCCATTCCGAACAATACTGCTAGCCCTGATGAAACCTGCCGGATCAAGTGAAAAACTGCATTCATGAACCATTCCTGGTCTGGCAGACCAGGCAGTGCCTGCATTGATAACATTCCCGTCGAGTTTGAAATTGTACAGCTGATGAGGTAAGTCAGAATTCCAGTAAGGCGGACCGGCGTAAAGTCTGAGCCCTCCGAGTCTGGATGGTTTATCGTCCATACCGTGCCCCCAGACGGACGTCCATGCTCCGGTGCTGGCAACCTCAATAGAAATATCCCTGCCGATAATCACTGCTGATTTCCTTGTGATTCTCGATTCAGGAATGCCTGTAAAGGGTCCGGATACAAGGATGAGTTTTTCCTCGGCTCCGCATTGATCGAACAACTTGAACCTGAGCGCCAGTTCGTGAATTCCATTCGACAATTCCGGGAGAGGAATTCTGATCCGTTGAAAGACGGATTCATCAAGTCCGAATTTCTGTTCCTGAAGCTTTTCACCGTTCAATGAAGTAAGCACAGTCACGGAATCGGCGTCAGCAAGTTTCTTGAGGTCGAGCTCGAGCACACTCTGTCCCTGCCGTATCCTCCTGACAGGAGGCGAAAGCAGCGATACAGGCTCTTCAGCTCTTATCCCGAGCCCTAATTCCACAGGAATTCTCCCTGGAATCAGTGCTGATACTCTGGGAGATCTATCCCTCTCAGGTACAGGAACCTCTACCGGTTCATGAACGATTTTAAAGCCCGAAGTCGCTTCATCCAGCGTGACCGATGATGGAGCTGAAAGATATTCATGAGATTTCATATCAATTCTATCGGGCAGTGAATCCCCTGCAAGGTTTATGCTGACTTCTCTGCCGAAGAAAATCTTCCCCACTTCACGCTCGATGGAAGCAGTCACGCCGGGGGCATTTATCGCGCAAAGTATTCTTCCCCTTCTGTCGAACACAGCCTCAAAGGATCTATCTTTGATCGCAAATCGATATTTGAACACTTCCCTGCCCGAATCGGTTTTCTGTTCATCCGGTTCAACTGTCAGTTCCCGCTCGAAAATGTCGTACCATGATTCACCATCCAGGAATTCTTTAAATTCCGGCCTTCCTATCAGAAAAGGCATGTAGTTCTGCATGTAAACCATAGTATCAGGGACCCAGAAGAAGCCTGTCTTTTTGTAAAGAGGCATAGCCTTGAGATTTGCAGGCCATGTATGAAGGTCAATTCTGTAAAAGCCCTTTAATGCGGTTCTTTCCACAGCGTCCAGAAGAAGTCGTTTGCCAATCTTCTTTCCGTGCAGATCCGGAACTACATTTACAAGAGCCACATATGCGGCGTCCGGCTCACCTCCGTACGGTGTTGTGCGGCAGAAACCCACCACACGGTCTCCGTCCAGAGCCAGTACAGTAAAGAGCTTGCCGGATGATTGCTCTTCCATCTCAACGCTTTCAGCAGTGAACTCGGAAGCGCCCAGAAAACCGGGAGGCCAACCCTCCCGACTCTCAGACCACATGGTTGCCACACCCTTTGCGTGGTGCTTCTCATAAATTTTGAGAATTATATTTCTTTTCATAACAGTTCTCTTTCAGAAAAACAGTGAATGTTTAGCTATGTAATTAGATATCCGGCTAGTAACCTTACCGCACTCGCATTATTGTTGACGTGTTCCGAATCCTTATTTTCCGAGGAAGAGTGAACTCAGGCTTCGGCCTTCATGTATTCGCTTGATGGCCTCAGCAAAGACTCTGGCAACGGAGAGAGTCTCGATCTTCTTCAGAGGGCCGGTCACAACTTTCTCGGCAGCATCGGTGTCAAATTCAACTGTATCTGTTACGAAGAGTTTTGTAAGGCAGCTGTTCTCTATTCGCTTTACGGAATTCCCTGAAAGAATACCGTGGGTGACAAATGCATATACATCCTCCGCCCCGCGTTCAGTCACTATATCGGCGCACATGACAAGGCTTTTTCCTGAAAGCGTTTCATCATCGTTTATAATGACTGTTCTGCCGGTGAGATCATCAACTCCCTCAACAGTTCTTACATGTGGTGTTTCGCTATCATCAATCCTCATCTTCTTGACGTATCCTGTTACTATATCAGGAGTACCGCCCTTTTCTCTAATTGATCTCGCCGTGTGCATCGCAAGAAAATCGTTGTTCATGATACTTCCGGAATCAGGAGCAACAAAAGCCAGTTTCTCTGTGCCAAATGACAATATCTTCTCCATAAATACATCATCTGCATGAAGCTGGTCCACCGGGATATTGCTGAATCCCTGACTCTGAGGGCAGTGAAGGGTCATGGTTAGCACCCTGTCAGCCTGAACGGATTCAAGCAGGTCGAATAACATCTTCGCGGATATAGGTATCCTCGGTTTATCTTTTTTATCGCTTCTTGCGTAAGGAAAGTAGGGAGTAACAGCAGTTATCCTGCCGGCACTGTCTTTCAGTGCATAGATCATCTGGAGCAGTTCGATGATATCACCCGATATTTTGCCGAAAGACCGATCCCGGTCCTGAAAGATCGACCTTTCACCGGACTGGATGATGAAAACATCCTTTTCCCGAACGGATTCACCTGTGAAATTAACCATAAGATTACCATTGGAGAACTGGATGAATTCAACAGGCTCGGGATCAAGTCCCAGTATTTCACAGATCCTGTTTCCAAGGGTCTGGCTTGATCTACCGCAGCAGATAGCTATGTTTCCGAACATTCAAACCCCTCCATTCAAAGATAATAGAGAGCTACAAATAGATACAATCTCTCATCAACAGCATCATGCGGCAGGTTATAATTCAACCTCCAGGTCGGGATTATGCACAGGAAATAGAGATGCTTATATTATGCGGGTTGAGAAAGCTTTAGGGAAGTGCTCAGTTGAAGTTTTCTGATATTGAATATTCAGGATTGCATTAATACTAAATGCCGGAGGCGATTATGGATCGCAGAATACGTATACTGATAGGAAAACCGGGTCTTGATGGACATGACAGAGGTGCCAAATACATAGCGAGAGCTCTGCGCGATGCAGGCATGGAAGTTATCTACACCGGAATTCGGCAGACACCGGAAGCAATAGCTAACGCGGCCATCCAGGAGGATGTCGATTTCATCGGTTTGTCTCTGCTGTCCGGTGCTCACAACTATCTGTTCCCTGAAGTAGCCAGGCTTCTTGAAGAAAAGGGTGCTGCTGATATCATCCTTTTTGGAGGAGGAGTTATTCCGGAGGAGGATATTCCTGCTCTGAAGAAGGCTGGATTCAAGGCTATCTTCACTCCGGGAACTGCCGCGACTGAAGTTATCGAATTTATTCAGAACGAATTTCAGTCAGGATAATCCCGCAATGGCGCAAATCCGTTATGATGCAAATTCGCTTCCAGCGGAAATCGAAGGTTTTATTACAGACGTGAGGGAAAGCAGAACCAGAGGTCTGGCGCGAGTTCTCTCTATGGTGGAAAACGGGCACCCATCCAGTTCCATGATACTCCACTCTCTTTACAATCCGGACAGGCAGGGAAAAACCATCGGAGTAACCGGTCCTCCAGGAGCGGGAAAGAGTACTCTTGTGAACCTGCTCATTGAATACTGGAGAAAGCTCAACCGGAATGTTGGAGTTATAGCCGTTGATCCGTCGTCACCTTTTTCCGGCGGTGCGCTGCTGGGGGATAGAGTGCGGATGCAGAAACATGCTTCAGATCCGGGAGTATTTATCAGGAGTATGGGTAGCAGGGGACACCTTGGGGGTCTTTCCGGGGCAACACGGGACGCTCTTGAAGTGATGACTGCTGCTTCCTATGACCCTGTACTGGTGGAGACGGTTGGGGTAGGACAGGCGGAAGTGGAAGTTGCCTCTCTCGCGGATATTACTCTGCTTGTGCTTGTGCCCGGTTTTGGTGATGAAGTCCAGACCATGAAAGCCGGTATTATGGAAATCGCTGATGTAATCGTTCTGAACAAGGCGGACAGACCCGGTATAGAACAGCTTGAAACAGCTGTTAATGCCAGCCTTGAATTTATGGATGATCAAACCAAACGACCTCCTGTTATCAAGTGTTCCGCACAGACGGGGGAAGGAATCGATTATCTTGCCAGCACCGTAGACAGTCTGCTTTCGTCTGAAGTCGCAGGCCGGGATAATGCGAAACGGCGAACAACCCTCATTCTGAATGGGATTATCAGGGAAAGAGGATCTGAACTTGCGAAAAAGCTTATTTCGGGCGAATATGGCAGCATTAATAAAGCGATTGAATCAGTACTCTCTGGAAAAACAACACCTTACATGATAGGGGAGATGTTCAGCGGATTCCTTGAGGGGATACAGGAGAAGGATAATGGCAGTAAGCAGGATTGATCATATCGGAATTGCTGTTGAGAGTCTTGAAAAGATGATTCCGTTCTACAGAGATGTTCTCGAACTGGAATTACTTTGTGTTGAAGAAGTTCCTACGCAAAAAGTGCGGGTAGCGATGTTTGCGATAGGCGATTCCCGGATAGAACTTCTCGAACCTACATCGCCTGAAAGCCCTATTGCAAAGGCGATCGAGAAGAGAGGGCAGGGAGTTCATCACATCGCATATGCGGTTGACAGTACTGCGGCTGAAATAGAATCATTCATCGAAAAAGGAATCAGAATGATTGATGCGGCTCCCAGGGATGGAGCCGGAGGTTCGAAAATAGCATTTGTACATCCTTCCGACAGCGGAAAAGTACTCACAGAATTATGCGAACATGCACAAGCGGAAGAGGAAAACTGATAATGAGTTCTCTTGAGAAAGCGGACAAACTCCGCGCTCTTCGCGAACAAGCCTTTGAAGGCGGCGGTGAGAAAAGGATAGAGAAGCAGCATGCTCAGGGAAAGATGACTGCAAGAGAAAGAATCGATCTGTTGCTTGACCATGACAGTTTTGAGGAATTTGACATGCTTGTTACACATCGGTCCACAGCTTTCGGACTGGACAAGAAAAAGATTCCAGGAGACGGAGTGGTTACCGGTTACGGAACCATCGACGGCAGACAGGTTTATGTTTTTTCCCATGACTTCACGGTTTTTGGAGGAAGTCTTTCAGAAACTTTCGCCGAGAAGATTCTTAAAATAATGGATATGGCCGCTATGAATGGCGCTCCACTGATAGGATTGAACGATTCAGGAGGAGCCCGCATCCAGGAAGGTATTGAAAGCCTTGCCGGTTACGGGAAGATATTTCTGAAGAATGTTCTCTATTCCGGAGTTATACCTCAGATATCCGCTATACTTGGCCCCTGCGCAGGAGGAGCTGTATACAGTCCTGCTATTACGGATTTCACCATTATGGTGAAGGGCATAAGCTACATGTTTGTAACCGGTCCCAACGTTGTGAAGACAGTAACTGGAGAAAATGTTACAAAGGAACAACTTGGGGGACCATCAATACACAGCAAGCGCAGCGGGGTCTGCAGTCTTGCATGTGAGGATGAGGAAGAAGCTCTTCTTCTTATTCGAAAGCTGATCAGTTACCTGCCTCAGAACAACATGGAAGATCCTATCAGAGTGATATGCACTGATCCTGTTGACAGGCAGGAGATGTGGCTGGACGAATACATTCCAGCCAGCCCGAATAAGCCATATGAGATGCGAACACTGATTGAAGCCGTTACAGATAACGGAGAATTCTTTGAAATACAGAGAATGTTTGCTCCGAATATCATTATAGGATTCGCAAGGATGAACGGTCACTCTGTTGGTATAATAGCGAATCAGCCTTCCTACCTTGCAGGGGTTCTCGATAACGACGCCTCCATCAAAGCTGCACGATTTGTAAGATTCTGTGACGCGTTCAATATACCGCTGCTGACTTTTGTGGATGTGCCCGGTTTCATGCCTGGTACTGCACAGGAATACGGCGGGATAATCAGAAACGGCGCAAAACTTCTCTTCGCTTATGCGGAAGCAACAGTACCAAAAATCACGCTTATTACCAGGAAGGCATACGGAGGAGCATACGATGTCATGAGTTCCAAGCATATCCGCGCGGATATCAATTATGCCTGGCCAACGGCGGAAATTGCTGTAATGGGTCCTGACGGAGCTGTTGAGATCATCTTCCATCATGACATAAAAGAGGCGGATGATCCTGTTCAAAGGAAGAAAGAACTGGTTGACCAATACAGGTCCAAGTTCGCCAATCCATACGATGCTGCTTCTAGAGGTTACATTGATGATGTGATAATGCCTTCTAACACAAGATTCCGACTGATCAAAGCTCTGGAAATGCTTGCTGGCAAAAGGCAGACCCTGCCACCGAAAAAGCATGGGAATATCCCGTTATGATAATTACAGCAACGATAATACAGATTATAGTACAGGCTCAATCGAACTCAGAAAATATTCATGGAGGGTTTGGAATTGCCCTTGTAGGCATGATTACGGTGTTTTCCGGACTTGTCTGCCTGTCCTTTTTTCTACCTGCTCTGGAGAAGTGGGTCAGAGATGGTTTTGGATTAAGAAAGAATACAGGAAAGTCAGAGAATTCCGTAGGAAAAAATATCAGGCGCCTTTCCCCTCATGAGGTTACCGCGGTATCCGCGGCGATTCATGCTCACTTCTGTTTCCTTGATCAGATTGAGAATATGAAACTTACATGGGAGACTCACGAAAAGCCTTACTCTCCCTGGAGATTGGCTGGAAAAGCAGAACAGCTCCAGAAAACCGAATCGGTGTGGAACAGGAGCCGAGAAAATGCGTGAATACAAGGTAACAATTGACGGAACAACGTATTCAGTAGACATCGGCAGAATTGTCGATGATAAAGTTGATATTGTTCTTGATGGAAAAACTTATCAGGTCAGCGTAGAAACCCCGATGCGAAGAGTATCCCAAACACCTGTCATCAGGAGAAGACATGAAGTCATGAATGCTGCTGAAGTTCCGGACAGAACCTCAGCACCCGGATCAGTTCTGTCCGGGGGAGATGTCATAGCGCCATTGCCGGGATTGATACTGAAAATTCATGTCAAAGAAGGAGATAATGTTTCCGAAGGGCAGCCTGTTGCCATCATGGAAGCCATGAAAATGGAGAATGAGATTGAATCTCCCATAACAGGGACTGTACAGGAAATAGTTGTCTCTGAAGGGGATACTATTCTGGAAAACGCCATCATAATGAAAATCGAGAGCTGACGAATGTCATTTTCTTCGAGTCTGGTCATGTGGATTACAGGATGTCTTCAGGGTAACGGACAGCGACTGGATCTGCTTTCATATCTCGATGATACAGGTTTTGGAAGAGCGGAGATAGGGAACATCGTGATGATAGCTATAGGTCTGGTGATGATCTATCTGGCTATCAAGAAAGACTACGAGCCGCTCCTGCTGGTTCCCATTGGATTCGGAATCATCGCGGGTAACATTCCCTACAATCCTGAACTCATGCCAATCGGGTATCAGGATGTTCTTGGAGGCCAGCACTCGGTATTCAGTCTTTTCTATCTGGGCGTGAAAAGCGGTCTCTTTCCTCCATTGATCTTTCTGGGAATCGGCGCGATGACTGATTTCAGCGCCCTTCTTTCCAATCCTAAACTGCTCCTCCTTGGAGCGGCTGCGCAGATAGGAATATTCATAACTCTGCTCGGGTCTCTCCTGCTTGGCTTTAATCTGCAGGAGGCGGCATCGATTGGAATAATCGGAGGAGCAGACGGCCCGACCGCGATTTTCGTCGCGAGTCAGATGTCGCCCACTTTACTCGGAGCAATAGCAATTGCCGCGTATTCCTATATGGGGCTGGTGCCTGTAATACAACCCCCCATAATGCGCTTGCTGACAACTGATGAAGAACGCAGGCGTAAAATGAAACCGGTAAGACATGTTTCAAAGACGGAAAAAATGCTGTTCCCGATAATAGCTTTCCTGATAACTTCTTTTATCGCGCCGGGTGCTATTACTCTTCTGGGAATGCTGTTCTTCGGGAATCTGTTAAAAGAGAGCGGAGTCACAGACAGACTTGCGAAAAGCGCTCAGGGTTCACTTAACAACATTGTAGTCATTCTACTGGGGTTTGCCGTCGGAACCAGCACACAGGCGATGTACTTCCTTACATTCGATTCTTTGAAGATATTTGTACTTGGTGCTGTCAGTTTCGCTATCGCGACTGCAGGAGGCGTGCTGTTTGCGAAGTTCATGAACCTTTTCCTGAGAGGTGACAATAAGATCAACCCCCTTATAGGTGCGGCTGGAGTGTCCGCTGTTCCGGATTCCGCAAGGGTTGTCGAGATAGAGGGTCGGAAGTATGACCCTAAAAACCATCTTCTGATGCATGCAATGGCACCAAACGTTGCCGGAGTTATCGGAAGCGCGATAGCTGCCGGTGTGCTTCTCAGCATTGTGCCGCATTAAGAGAGGAACAAGTATGCCAGGACCTCGAAGATACGATTACCTTGTAACAGGTGGAGCCGGATTCATAGGATCACATCTTTGTGAGTTCCTGTTGTCGAAGGGAAACAGTGTTCTGGTTCTGGACGACCTGTCAACAGGAAGCCTTTCAAATCTTGATGAATGCTCAGACAATTCATCATTCAGATTCGTTATCGGGTCTGTTCTTGATGAATCTCTCACCCGCGGAATGGTACACCAGTGCAATAAAGTCATACATCTGGCAGCCGCTGTAGGTGTGGAAAACATCATACAAAGGCCGGTTGAGACAATAGAAACAAATGTAAAGGGCACAGAGAATATCTTATTGGCCGCAAGTGGAGACATTACGCCAGTTTTCATCGCGTCCACTTCCGAAGTGTATGGGAAGAGTGAAAGCATACCTTTTCGTGAAGATGGGGATATAGTCCTCGGCGCAACCAGCAGAAGCCGGTGGAGCTACGCCTGTTCAAAAGCGATAGATGAATTCCTTGCCCTGGCCTACTGGAAGGACAAGGGGCTTCCCGTGATCATCGGAAGGCTTTTCAATACGGTTGGTCCCAGGCAGTCCGGAAGGTATGGAATGGTACTTCCGAGATTTATTGAGCAGGCTCTTTCCGGGAAGCCTATTACAGTTTTTGGTGATGGAGAACAGACTAGAAGCTTCAGCCTGGTTTATGAAGTTGTCGATGCGATAGTCGCCCTTGTTGAAAATCCTGAGGCTATCGGTAAAGTGATCAATATTGGTTCAACGCAGGAGATATCGATTGGTGATCTTGCGAAAAAAGTAAGGGAAGTATCAGGCTCAAATTCGGAGATCAGGTTTATCTCATACGAGGAAGCATATCCTGATGACTTTGAAGACATGAGGAGAAGAGCACCGGATGTTAACCTCCTGAAGTCTTTAACAGGATCTTATCCAAAGGCAGACATAGAAGCAATCATCAGAAACATCCTTAAATAGTGACAGGCACTATTTAACAGAAACAAAGCAATATGTATTTAAAAATATCCAGCAGTTCGAACAATCGGCTGAAAATATCAAGAAGTCTGCATTCCAGATCATACATAATGAAACAAGGAGCTTTTCTTATGGAAGGATCACGCTTCGTTGCCGATTATCTCAGGAGTAATGAACCGAAGTGGATCATCCTCTCGGAGGAAGCCACTTCTGCTTCCAGAGCTGTCGCGAATGATGCATCTGAAGCAGGCATTGATGTTCTGGAAATACCTCCGAAATTTTTTTCTGAAATATCAGATACAGCTCACTCCCAGGGAATCATCGCTGTCTGCAAACTACCTGAAATTATAGAGAGCGAATTGAAGCCACAAGGGACTTTTCTCCTGCTGGACAGGATATCCGACCCAGGGAATACAGGTACAATCATTCGATCCGCTGCGGCATTCGGCTGCAGCAGTGTGATTCTGGGCGAAGGCTGCTGCTTTCCCTTCACGCCCAAGGTTACACGTGCATCAGCTGGAGCCAATGTGAAGGAATCTCTTCTGTATGACATTGATCTTCCCTCATTCATGCTGCAGCACTCCGATAACAGTACATTTATAGGAGCTGAAGCTTCCGGCGGCCCCATAGAACAAATTAAAGGCTCAGCTGGTAACACAGGCATAGTTATAGGTTCTGAAGCTCACGGAATCTCAGAAGAAGTTCGTGATCGTCTGGATTTCACTGTCAGCATACCTATGAAAGAAGGAGTGGAATCCCTTAACGCGGCGGTTTCCGCATCAATCCTGTTATATGTTGCGGGAAGTCAATAATCACTTGTCGCTTTATTAGTGGGTGGCACTCTTTTGATCAATGGTGTAAAGCAAAGGGTAAAATTCAGGATCCTCAGGAACAGCTATGATCCCGCCCGGTGATATATCAAATCTCCAGTTGTAAGCATCTTCTCTGTCAGGCAGACCTGCAGTATACAGAAGATTGCCCCGGTTATCGAAAATATCGAAAGTTGGCGAAAGCTCCGTTCCCCTCTGAACCCATAAATAGTCCAGACTGTCAACTCCCATGCAGCGTATCATTGGGCGGTTCGGCAGCGGTTCCCAGACCATTGTCATATCAGTGCCCTGACTGTAAACCAGTTCGATAAGAAATTTCTCTTCCTCGATTTCAGAAAGAGATTTCGGGACTTCATCATAAGGAAGGTATAGAGTATCTGCTATTGAACCATCGAACCGATAGCAGTAGATAACAGGCGTATCAGTGGGAGAGGGCGCCACGTATACCCTATCCTCTCCGGCGGTGGATATTGCTGAAAAGAGATCCATTCTATAAACATTATTTGGAGTGTCCTCCAGATTAAGCAGAAATTCCTGCTCAAAATAGACTGTTTCAATGCTGTCAGGGATTATTCCATTCCAAAGAGCTATACGTTTAGTCACTTGCAGTTCTCCTGTTTCCAGAAAGTCCATCCTGTTCCGGATTCCGACAACACCTTCAGTACCCACTGAAATCATGCTCATAGGAACGCTTCGTCCCAGATGAATTGAACTGATGAAAATCCCTTCGGGATCGTAGATATACCAGAAAGGCTGATCTTTTACGCAGAGGGTGCCGTTTCCAAGGACTTCAAGCATAGACGGAAACTGCATTTCTCCGGGACCGGAACCCGTTCTGCCGATCCGCTTGATGAATTCACCCGATCGGGAATAAACAAATATGCAGCACTGAATACCGTCCAGAATCAGAATTCTTCCGTCCGGCGCATAATCGAAGTCGCTTATGGAGCCGAAAACGTAGTTGCTGTCGCCCATTTCGACACCTATGGAATCCGCAATGTACAGCGTATCAATGGGCATAATGCTTACATCCTGATCATCACATTCATCGCCGCATGAAAGACAGAATAGAATTGATATCATAAATAGTCCTGAATACCGACATAATTTCATCTCTTACCAATCCAATGTTATTCTGATTCTTTCGCAAACGTGCCTTAACTATTAATAATCCGCGGTATATCCGCTGTAAATACCTGCAATACGAATTGAAAGCGACTGGTTCTCCCTCCTGATTATGGCTCCATCCATTTGCGAGGTTGCCGTGTCCGAAGTATTGTCGCTTCAGACAGGGCAGTCGTTTATCAGGAGGGAGCTGAGACATGAAAATTCCTGACGGATTCGTTATAAAGGGTGGGGCTTATGCTATGGATGGAGGTTCAATAGCCCTTGAGTTGAAAGATCCGGAAGGTGACAAACATGACATAGTGCTCTGGCAGCACATGTTCACGGAGCCCATTGATCCGGACAAAATACCGGGTCGTCTGTACTTCGATAAAATTCTCATCCCCGTTAGATCGTCGATGGAGAGTCAGATTCTTGCAGCCCTGAGGCAAGCCCGTCTGGGTAAAGCTAATCTGAAAAGTGATAGAGCTGAAGAAAAATTAGACTTGAATCCCGGCGTTATCATAGGGGATGATATCAAGGAGTACATGTCGAAGATAGACGAGAGTCCAAATGCAGCTCTCGCTCATCTTGTAAGGCAATTGATCGAATACGTTGAGTCAGCAGATTATGTCGAACTTGCCCGTATGTTGAATTAGCAGGATCAGATAAGGGTTAAAGGATCAGAAACGATGATATCTTCGTATCTAACGGGATATTCTCTTCCAGTACTCCTATATTCCACCATTCACCAGGTACAAGAATTACCGAAGCGTTCAGTTCCTCGATTAGAATGAGCGGGTTACCGTCATTGCCCCAGAATACACCTTCATACTCGTAATTAGCCTGAAGATTGCCCAATGTTGAAGCGGTTCCTATTCCCCTGTCGGTTACGAAGCGATCGGAGTATACCCTTATTCTGAAAACAGTTGTATCCTCGCCGCCGAGTTCCAGAACCAGAGCTTCCGTAGCCTCCCTGGCAAATGTAATCCTGATTATCGGCGCAGGCATGCCTTCAAGCATCAGTTCAGTTTCTTCGAATTCGACATCTCCATAGGCTTGAGCGATCTCCTCGATAACTTCGCGGTGCATCCCCACTTCAAAGAGTCCGGCGCGACCGTTTCCGAGAAGGAAGAGATCTTCGTCGACTGCTGCTGGTTCAGCCGGCAGAGAGTCTGCTTTGTAGTTATCTGTACCCCCCTGGGAAGCAAGCTTTCCCGGATCATCGGTCGCGTTTACCGATTCAATTTCGTTATCAGCCAGGACGGCGCCCGGGTCGGATACAGCCACAACATCAGATTCCTGTTCGGGATCTGAATTGCCAGCGCCGCATGACAGGGAAGGAAGCATAAGCAGGGTGATCAATACTGCAACAGTGTATTTCATGAATATCAGAGTTCCTCTCTTTTAGCCGCATCCCTTCCTCACGGTTCGTTTTACTGCTGGCCGGTCAGATCCTGCAGGGGAATATTGGTAGCTTCACGATTTTTCACCTTGTTCCCGGCAGTTGCCGCGGCTATCTGCTGTCCCATCATGCTGGACATCGGATAGACAATCACCATTGAACTCTCTTCCTTGGAGATATCCAGCAGTGCCTGTATCTGCCTTAGATCCATGGAATTCGGTGCTGAAGCAAGGGTTCGTGAAGCTTCCGCGAGGGAAGTCGCCACAAATTTCTCGGCTTCCGCCTGTATTTTCTTGGCCTTTGCCGACCTCTCAGCTCTGGCGATAACAGCGAGCTCTTCCACAAGAGAGGGAGGCGTACCTACATCGGTTATTCTTACAGCTCGAACATTAACACCGAAGTCCGAAGCAGCGGAGTCGATACCCCTCTTCAGGTCTTCCGCTATTCTGTCCGTTTCGCTCAGAAGAGGTCTCAGGTCGTTGCTTCCTATTGTGCTTTTCAGTGCTTCCATTGATGCCCATTCGGTCGTCTTCCAGTAGTTCTGAACATCGATGGCGGCCTTTTCAGGGTTTTCGATTTCCAGTTCGACGGCTGCGGTAACATCGATGGGAATATTGTCCTTTGTGAGAGTCTTTGTAGCTTTCACTTCATAGGTGGTTATTCTGATATCAAGGATACGCGCAACGGAATAGATAAATGGTGGAACAAGAAAGAATCCGGGACCCCTGGCTCCCACAGATCTCCCAAGACGCAAAAGAACCATCCTCTGCCACTGGGGCAGAACATGAACCATCTTCGCGAAGGTATTGGCAAACCAGAAGATAGCTATGGTTTTGAGAATGATCCAGAGTATCGTGAGATCGAACTCGAAATTGACAACATCAAAATCAGGCCATACCAGCAACAGCCAAAGTGGTGCGAATATTACAAGGCGTATCAGGGATCGCATGAAATTCTGTACAGGATTTCTTCTGATCATGATAAACCCTCCTTTTCGTTGAAGCTCATTCATTCAGGAATATCTATCGTTTATACATAAAGATTCATGGGTACCGCAAGGATTTCTTCTGATCCTGTAAGTCGGTACGATTTTTTTATAAGCTTTCATGACTCTATATTACCTGTACAGTGAATCACCATGAACCAACAGTAAGGATACAGGAATGCAATGCCCTGGCGCGGACAGTCTCTTTCTCCGGGCAAACGGTAATTTCGTCTGCTGGGACGATGCGGGAAGTGATAAAATCCTGCAGCAATACGATTCCGATATGGATATGTCACGTATTCTATCAGACAGCGGTCCATGTGCATTGATTTCAAAGAAACTTGCCGGAAACATTTTACCATTTTCCGATACCTGTCCGGGATGCTATTGCCTGTCCTCCCGCGGCTCGCCTTGTTTCAACAGCCATGTACTCAATGTTATGCAGGTTGAACCCTCTTCCAGGTGCACACTGGAATGCAAGGCCTGTGCAACGCCTGAAGAAAGAGCAAGGCTGCAACTGCCCCACACCCTCTCGTCAGCTGTATTCCAGAAAGTGCTACAGGATTTCTCCAGGAGCGGGATAGACATCCGAACATTCGATTTTTCAGGTCATGGAGAGCCTATGATGAATCCTGACCTCTGGCAGATAGTAAGCATGGCCCGAAAACACTATCCCAGAGCGTTTCTCTCTTTAATCACAAACGCTCATGGAGATTTCGAGGAAAATCATGCCGTTTCCGGTCTGGATCAGATCCAGTTTTCCATAGACGGTGTGGACCAGAAGAGCTACGAAAAATACAGAGTTGGTGGAAACTTTACGAAAGCATCCAGTTACATGAAATCCTTCACAGGAGCTGCCAGATCATCCGGATCATCCGTTCGCATGATCTGGCGATATATCCTTTTCAACCACAATGACAGTACTGACCAGCTCAGAGAGGCCTATGAAATGGCTTCTGAATTCAGAGTTCACGAACTTCGCTTCGTGTTCACTCATAAAGGAATGTGGTCCACCGATCTTACTTCCGCTGAGGAACTGCGAAGAAGTCTTATCAGTCTGGGTGTGCCATCATGCAGTATTCATATGGACTCTTTCAAATCTCTCCGCAAAAGACAGAGACTGAGCCACTTACTGAATCGTAATCAGAACCTGTACAGCATAGCACGGAAACTATGGAGGAAAGCGAAAAGAAAGCCTTCTCTCAGTACGATAGTAACATCTGACTTCTATCAACTGTACGAACCGGAACTTCAGCAAACCCTCGACCTTGGAAGTAAATTGCTCCGGAAGGGGAGGTTGAGGGATGCGAGGGCACTGTTCTTACATGTCAATAAAATGGTACAATTACCGGTAACTCACAACGCAGCCTATGATCCAGAGATAATTTACAGACATTTGGGGCACTCATACAAACGACTGAAAACCGCACTGAGTAATTACCCGACTGGAACAGCGATATAGAATGAAAATGAGAAAGGCAGCCGGCAATTTATTGAAATCAGTTCACCTTCTACATGCGGGGCGATATACATACAGAAAATTGATCGGACATTGGAAAACCTTCCATTGGCGAATTCTGAATGGTACTGAACCCGCACCGGACGGTATCCCATACCCTCCTCCACACCTTTGTTTTCCCGTAGCTGCTAATTACGGTCCGGTTCATTTTTTCTCCTCAGGGAAGAAAGGAGCCGCAGCAATCCTGAACATTCTTCAAAAGAATGGAAAAAATATCGAAGATTTTGAGAGAATACTCGATTTTGGATGTGGCTGCGGGCGTATTGCAAGACACTGGCAAAACCTTAAGGGGCCGAAGATATACGGTACTGATATTAACCCGAAGCTGATAGACTGGTCCCGACAGAACCTGGCCTTCGGTCAGTTCAGCACAAACGGGCTTGAATCAGCACTGGAATATGCGGACAACAGCTTCGACTTTGTATACGCAGTAGCGGTATTCGGACATTTTCGAGAAGAACTTCAGAAACACTGGATGAACGAACTGCGACGTGTACTCAAACCGGGAGGGTTTCTCCTTATAACTGTCAAGGGAAAAAATCGGATAGGAGAACTCACTGAAAAAGAGGCTGCAAGATTCAGGTCAGGAAAACTCGTTGTGATTGAACCAGAGATGTCCGGGGCGAATTACTGCCTTGCATACCATCCTGACAGCTATTTTCGAAATATTCTTGCAGGTGATATGGAAATCCTCTATTTCGAACTATCAGGTTCACCGGATACCGCGCAGGATGTCTACCTTCTCAGATAGTTTTCAACACACTCAGGAAAGAAAAGATTCCGCTTCCTGTACCAATTCCTCCATCAGTTCCCTGACACTTACTATCTTGTTGATTCTATATACATTCTGACCGCACATAGGAAATCCTTTGTCGAGCTTCCCCCGAGCCGAGTTTAACAACGCAAGCGCGATGCAGTAGTTTGCCGTATCTGCGTCGCATGTCAGTAAGCATTTGTAAAAGCAGGCGAATTTCTGTTTTTCACCCAGACTCTTCTGAACGAATGATGTCTTTATCACACGTGCGGGCATTCCTACAGGAGACCGAATCAAAGCTATGTCGTCCACGGTTGCGTCAATATACGACTGCTTGTAGGCATCTGAGACATCACATTCGTGTGTAGCCACAAAGCGTGTGCCCATTTGAACACCGCTTGCACCCAGATTCAGGAACCTGGCGATATCAGCCCCAGAATAAATGCCACCCGCTGCTATAACGGGAATTCTTCGCCCAGCTTGTTGTTCATATCGATCAGCGACTACAAGGGTCTCATGCACCAGCGTCTCGAGGTCAGCAGCAGAACCATCCACCAGTTCTTCGAACTTGAAACCAAGATGACCGCCAGCCATCGGTCCTTCCACCACCAGAGCGTCAGGAAATCGTGAATATCTTTTGGACCATGTTCTGCATACGATATCCGCAGCACGTCCTGACGAAATGATCGGTACAAGTTTCATTGGAGAATTGCCAACATATTCAGGTAAACGCAAGGGAAGACCGGCACCGGATAAGAGGACATCAACACCTTCCTCCGCACAAACCTCCACCAGATCACTGTAATTCGTGAGCGCCACCATCACGTTCACGCCTACGGCCAGCCCCTTCTGCTTCACTTCCCTGATCTCGGTTGCCAGAGCCTGGCGGGACCTTTCCTCGAAGCGGATAGTAGAAGCCATGTCCTCTCCCAGACCAACGCTGGCAATGACACCGAGGCCGCCCATTAAAGAAACTGCGGATGCAAGTGAAGCCTTTGATACGGACACACCCATGCCGCCCTGAATAATAGGAACGCGAATAGTCAGATCACCGATTGTAAGACCCGGTATTTTCATCTGGACCTTTCTATAAATAGTGCGCACTCGAACCGTTCAAAGATACATAATGTCATCGAAGTGCCCCGAACGGCACATGTATTCGGTGGGAATAAGTCTGTACTGCGCAATGGTCAGCAGTGGCTACTTCGCCCTGATCGCCCGAAAATACCACAAACAATGTCGTCCATACAAGTGCGTCAAGAAGAAAATTATCAGTCAGAAATTGGATATGACGCAGAGTAGCAATATTAATGATCTATTAATTGAGTTTCTTCATTATGCCTGTATGCTGTCCGAACTAAAGATTCTTAAGAAGATCCTGCAGAGCGAGGGTGCCGGGATCATCAACACCGAACTTCATCCACAATCGATGAAGTTCTTCCTTAAGATTTTCATAGGATTTCCCACTTCCGATCATGAGAAGGATCCTGTAGAGAATGGCTTTGTTCATATAACCCTGGTAAATACATGGGGCAATAAAGGGATTTTTGCTCCATACTGCCTGATATACCCTCCGATCGTCAGATGTAATGATCGCTATCAGGTATTCTTTCGCGTCAGCCTGGACAATCAGCCATTCTCCGGGCCAGTCCAGCTTGCAGCTGTTCACAACCTCGCAGCCTGGAATATTCTTATCCATGCTGTCGCTGTGAATGTGCAAAAGTGTTTTAACGCCCCCTGCTGCTGTTTCCATTATGGAGTCCTTCAGATGATTGAGTGGAGTCGGATCAATATCAACGAGAAGAGAACTCTCCGCTGAACGGATTATTTTCTCTGCCCGGTGATAGACCTGATGCACGGTTGTGAGCCTGTAAACCCCCTCCTCGGGAGGAGGTTTACTAATTGATTCAATATCCTTCTCCAGGATTTTTCTGGATTTCTCAAGCCCTCTTACAACGATATCCACATATTCACCGATTGGAATTGGTGAATATAGACGGCTTTTACCGCTGTTATCAACAACAACCGCCCCCATCTTCTGCAGGTTCTCAAGGGTTTTATATGTATTCGGTACCGGTTTGCCTGTTATCTGGGCAACTCTGTAACCGGTTATACCCGGCTCGATTAAAAGGGCAAGATAAACATCCGATTCAAATCCGCTGAAACCGAGGTTCTGCAGATGTTCTGCTGTTCTGCTTAAGGGCAGAAGGGACTCCTTTCGTTCAGTGAAATACTAATCCGTATATCTCACCAGAGTTACTACTGCAACGGCGCATAAGACACTCGCATACTGCGTTATGCTCAATCGTCCTTCCTTGAAGTATGTATAATACATCTCCGTCGATCTCATTCGCATGCCTTGTCTGCGTGCGCTTCTACACCGTTTCGTTACGCAACCTGGTGAAATGTGCGGACTAATATCTTCATCATATGCCCTTACTGCAACCTGTTCATCGATCAAGCACGATCACAGGAAGAGCGATAACTGTTCCTGAGGCTTCCCTCATGTACATCCTGTAGGATCCATCCGGGAGGTTGGATATCTGCAGGAATTCCTCGGAGTTTTCTTCCAGATCCCGGCTGTCTGACCATACCAGTCTTCCGGAGCAGTCATAGATCCCTAATTCTACACAGCAGTTCCGGTTCCCTTCTAATCGGATAATCACCGATCCCCTGACAGGATTACCGCCGATCAGAGTTAGTGTCAGGCCTGATGATTCAGCCTGGCCATGCACCCCTGTCGGATCCCAGTTAAGCTGCAGCGATTCAAGAACCGGAGACATCGAGGGATCAGAAGTATCTATATCTATCCGGTACTGAAAATACCTTTCAAGAAGACCACTGAGTTCCATGGGATTCTCGAAAGGGAGTGACCAGTCACCCATCGCACCCGGGTCATCAGAAGTTCGGTAGCTTACAGAAAAACCGGTACTTGGAGGAAGCAAACAGCTCCAGTCAATACTTGCCCACTGTGGATTTTCTCCCGTATCCAGAATTGAACTGATAAGCCATCCAGAAGGCTTGAACTCCGCCATTTCGTACCACAGGATTCTGCCTGAGCCCCTGCAGGTCAGTACTGCATCAAGGTCACCGTCACCGTCCACATCGGCGGGTAGCGAGCAGGCTATGCTTCCAAGGTCAGTGGCTATCGGATGCCTCATCCAGGAAGTACCTCCCGCCGTATTTTCATACCAGAAGGCGCCACCGGAACCAAATGAAGAAGCAAT
Source organism: Candidatus Aegiribacteria sp. (assembly GCA_021108435.1). Classification (NCBI taxonomy): domain Bacteria; kingdom Pseudomonadati; genus Candidatus Aegiribacteria; species Candidatus Aegiribacteria sp. The sequence continues at coordinate 8,706 of JAIOQY010000190.1, read as the reverse complement.
AACATCGTAGTCTCCGTCACCATCAATATCCCCGGGTCTTGCGTAGCCGCAGCCCGACTGAGAGCTGATCACTTCCCTTGTCCATTGGACAGGTATGCCGCCTCCGTTCCTGAACAGAAGGACTCTGCCTTCGTCGAGGGACGATGCTATAAGATCCGGGTCGCCATCCAGATCAACATCCGACGCTCTCACCGAATGGGCTCCGTAAACCGGGTAATAGATAAGCTGTTCTGTCCATGTAGGGTCTCCCCCACCGGATCCGTACCATGCAACTATGTTGTCGCCAAGCCACATACTTGCAACAACATCCATAAGACCATCTCCGTTGAGATCGCAAGCCTGTATCCTGCAGGGATAGTTGACTGATGTTGAAATATCCTGCTCGTGCCACACTATTGGGGTACCACCATCATTCCTCCACCAGGTTACCCTGTCGCCCTCCGCAGCTGCGGCGAGAATATCAGGATCATCGTCATTATCCATGTCGAAACTTTCTACATCATGTCCACCCGCGAAGGACGGGGAGATCACCACCTCAGTCCACATGGGAGTGGGACTGCCGTCATTAAGGAAAAGCAGTACTCGCCCGCCGTAGTAGGTAGCGCATAGGATATCAGGGTCTCCATCGTCATCGATGTCGACTATATCACAGCCGGTCGGGCTGTCTGCTGTTGAGGAAATTATACCCTCCACCCATCCGCCGGAGCCATCTGCGTACCAGGCGCAGAATTGAGGCGACTGGGATCCTCCTCCGATGATGTCGTTGAGACCATCTCCGTTGAGATCGCCGACGTCAACGGTATACGCTCCCGCAAACGAGTTATCAACAGCATGAAACACCGTCTCCTCAAGCTGCACCGAAGCCAGGGCCAGCTGGCCGGGAACAGCGAGCCAGGAAATGTCCTGGCAGCTGTCGAAGCAGGAGCCCCAGTCCCCTGTTGGTCCAGTTGTGCCCGAACCCTGAGTCCAGTCACTCTGAACGGCCTGAGCAGCAATGCAAACTACTGTCAGAATCATAGAAAGAACAATCGATATTTTCATAGCGCCCTCCTTATCAATAAGAAAATAATAATTGATTGTTGCAAAGTATACTAATAGAGTTCTGATTGTCAAACATTAGTCAGTTTAATTATACAAATAGAGATAAATGGGTTAATCCACGTATTTCGCATTGAATTGACAGAACCGGTGCTGTCCTGTTTTGTAAAATTCTTTTACGCTTTGGTTATTTGCTTGGATGGCGGGCCAGGGTAAACCTGACCGCGGACGGATTCTACCTTAAGCAGGAGGACTTACTTCATATCCATATTCAGTGCTTCTGTCAGAAGCGCGTATTCACACACTGCACATTGATGACCCTATCTGAGGATAACTACCGATGTCTGTGCTGATATGCCTGCTGCTGTAACTTTCACAATGTAAAATCCCGTCTGGATTGATGATAAAGACAGCGTGCAGGATGAATCTTCAAGTGTACCGGATGCCACAAGCCTTCCGGAAGTATCATACAGTTCCACTGTACCCTGCTGTGCTTCAGCATATGTCAGAACCAGTTCCGACTGACAGGGGTTTTCCGCAATTATCAATCCTGATGACGTATTGGTCTCAGTACTCTGATCCTCAATGCCCAGCATGTGCATTGCAGGCATCAATGATGGATCACCCAGAAGGACCATACCCAGATGCCATGATCTCTCATCCTGGGACAGACCGTTGGTAGCGATGTAGTCCCACCAGTCTTTGTATGCTTCACCTATCGATGCTCCTTGTCCCATAGGATAGTAGAACTGGGTGAACTGCATCATGGAACCCGTCTTGGTGCTGCCAACGGAAGCAAGTCCTGCGGACGTACAGAATGCGTAAACCGCTCCCATGCAGCGAGTAGTTGTAAAACGGGCATTTGAACATGCGAACAGGTTATAGAAATGCGCCTGTGGGTTGGCAGGTACGATCTCGTCCCAGTTGGTGGAGGGACCCTGTGCCCAGTAATGAGTATTCGGACTCGAATGTACAAAGGGGCTTATCCAAACGTAGGCATCCGGAAGCCTGGTCTCCAGATAATCAGTTCCGTTGGTTCCGTAAATATCGTTTACCAGTATCGTGTTGGGATAGAGGTGCTGCATTGAAGCCTGCAGACCAGACCAGCCTGCCCAGTCATCATCCACATACAATAGAGCAGTCAGAGGGTCGGGACCTCCGTTCATCCGCCAGACATGGTTCCGCTCGATGTAGTCATTAAGCATCTCGATGGGATCACCAAGCGCATTGAGATTGTCCACCTTGATCCGTCCGGTATATATCTCCGGATCCAGACTTCCGCTGAAAGTATCGTATTTTCCATCCGATCCGGGAACACCGCTTGAGGGATAACCCACCCAAAGATCTTCCCATGTTCCATCAAGATCCATCAGGAAATAATCACAAGGGAAGTGCTCATTACCTCCGAATGAGTTCTCAAGCATGACCCAGGCAGTGGGGAGAATCCCCACCAGAACCGCGCCCTCCAGTCCATCGTTGTACTTATCCGTAAGGTAACTCTTGAGATCCTCCGGTGTACTGTAGGTAACCTCCACTACCTCCCATGAAAGCCCCTGGGACGCGATATCAGCGGTCCACTGTTCGAGGACTCCAGCCTCAAGACTGTCGGTAAGTCCATTCTCGAATACCAGCAGAAACTCCGCTCCATCGCTTCCCATAATGGTTCTTGCGAAGAACGGCTGGAAATCGGGCTGATCCTCTAGCCACTCTTCGTACGTTCCCGCCACATAATTTGGATCAGGGTTTCTGGTCACGGTAATATCGTCGTAAACATCACCCAGAAGAGCCACAGCTATAATCATCAGAATCATATCATCCTCCTGTACAGAGATATCTTAGTCTCTTTGCCGTTCAAACATTATATAACAAAAACATAATGCACTCAGGGAACATAATCTGCTTCAGATTCGCAGACCATCTACAACTGAACAGGAAGATCATGGTATTTAATCGATTATCGGTTTTCTATCTCACCAGGATGACCATAGCACTACTCACGGAACCTTTCTCTGTCTTAAGAACACAGATGTACACGCCTGCCGGAACCAGACTACCCAGATGATTTCTACCATCCCAGCTGATATTGTGGGTTCCGCTTTCTACCATACCATAAGTGAGTGTACGGACAGTACGACCTGAAATATCGAAAACTGTCAGATCAACAATTTCAGAGGAATGGCATGTATATGTTACCTGCGTTGTGTTAGTGAATGGATTGGGATTCACGTTAATGTCTGGATTGCTGACGGAAGGGCCCCCTGCGATACCGGTCTGCTGCCAGTCGTAGTAGGCTTCAAGGAATTCATTCCATTGAGTGTTGTCGGCGAAATCCAGATTAACATTTCCGTATTGAGTATTGAAAGATTCTGCATCAGGCGGAAAATATATAGTCAGACCGTGAGTCCTGGACTGAGAGCTTCCGTGACACTCGTTGATTATAGCAGGAGTGAAGGCCTGCCTGATCTCCAGCGCCTTATCAAGAACAAAGGGATCGGTCTCTACTTCCGTGATCTGCAACAGGTAATCGTACAGGTCAGTTTCGTAACAGGTATAAGTCCCTCCCTTTCCCATAATCCAGGCATTATTACGGGCTGTCTGAATATTCGGGCCAAGTTCGCCCATGTTTTGTATCATGTACACTATCAGTTCATCCAGAGGGTCAGTGAAATCCTGTATCCTGGCCTGGTCAACAGCGCTCATCGTGAGCCACTCAATGTATTGAATAGGAGCGTTTACCTCAACGAGATCTATTATCATGCTGCCGATCTCCGCATTGGAGAGAGAGGAGGAATCATTGAGTATATCGCAGATATCATCAATTATGTCCCACCAGAAGATGTACCCGGTTATCTCCTCGCTTCCAATGTAGACATCCACACAATCCCGGAGTTCGTAGGCTGATTCCAGCGCGCCCATTAAGCAAGGGGCGGTGAAGGCTAAAATATCTACCCCACCGGCTTTTCTGATTGCGCAATCAATCTCGTCCATAAGGAGAAAATCACCATAAGAGGTGTAATCCCAACATGCTCCCATCCATCCTCCCCCGTGGTCGTACATGGTCAGTATATATCTATCGGCCGGGTAGTTCGCCTTGCCCCATACGATGAAGTCGTAGAGTGTTGACCAATCCCCCATATTCCTTTCCCCCCAGTCCTCCAGAAATACCGGATAACTGTCTTCATGGACATACCACAGGGTAGTTGGTTCGTCTTCAGTGTCCTGCAGGACAATCACTTTAAGGCTTTCGGATGAGTAAGCATCGCTGGAGAAAACCAAAAATGGATTGAAGGCCGGAAATTCTGCATCGTCGTAGAAGAGGAAGGTCCACGCTATGTCCAGATCGCTGCCAGGATCAGGCAGTGGTGAGGTGAGATCCATGAACGTCTCTTCCCGCGGTGTCTCCATCTCAATCAGCCGTTTGAAGAGTTCAAGATGATCTCCTTCAGGCAGGAATCCGCTTCCCATATCCTCGAAAGTGGTCTTGTACGTTGCCGGATCAGAAAAAACTTCTCTGTCAGCAATGGCAACCTGTGCCAGGAAGGGTATGAGAAATAGAAATACAATCGCAGCGCAATGTTTCCGAACTATGCTCTTCCACCGAATAGTATTTAAAAAGATTACTGCAGCTCCTGCAAGTGTTGATATGCCAATATGTTTGCCCATCAGCGATTCCTCATTTCACAATACTCAGATGCAATTTAATACTGTATCAATACTATAGATACAAGTATTCAGTAAACAAGTCAATAATAGATAGAGAATCACTATTTCAGTATTCAACCGAATATCCGAATCGAATAATAAACTTACTTAGAGCATACCCGGCTTCATGTGTTGTTTCAGTAGCAACCATCATGTCTGGAAACCTGCGGTCCTGTGGAAATCCACAGCAACCAGCATGTCCGGAAACCTGCGGTTCCTGGGGAAATCCACAGAATACAGGTGAAATTTCCGGATTGAATATCATGTTCATGCAGAAACGCCTCATCTTGACATTGCATAAGCAAAACCCTACAATTTATTTTGATCATCCTCTTTTGGATGAAGTGAAATCAGTCGAATTAGTAGTGTTTATTTAGAGATATGAGGTGATGCTATTTTGCAAAAACGGATACTCCTGTCTGTATTTACCTGTTCAATATTTCTTCTGGCGTGTATTGAGGAGCCAACTGCGACAGATTCCGCTCCTTCAGCCGGAACACTTACTGTTACGGAGATAGACACCGGCTCATTACACATTAATTGGCAGGTGTGCGAAGCCGGTGACTTCACTTCTTATCAGTTATTCTGTTCAGAATATTTCATCAGCAGAAAATCTTGGAGCATTTCTGGAATCCACTGATACCTCGTTCGTTGATACAACGGTAGTCGGAGGTACAACCTATTATGTTGCCCTCGCAACTGTGTTGAACTCTGATGATGATTTATTGTGGAGCAACGAAGTATGCGTAACAATTCCATGCACGGGTACATTGCCAACTGTTACAGGGCTGACAATTGATGAAGCATTGTCTGAAGGAATGTCCGTTGTGCTTAACTGGAATCCTGTTGCAGGAGATGCTGATGGTTATGTGATATACTTCAAGGCAAATGCTAAAGGAGGTTGGGTTTCAGTCGGTGATGTTTCTCTTACTACCTTTAACCATCAAGCTACATGTGCCGGACTCTACTCAGTCAAGGCTTACCTGGGATCCGAGTTCTCCGAGAACTATTCGAATACTGTCAGTACTATGCCAAATGAAATATCTACACTGTATACGATATGGGATAATCATGCACCAGAATACGAGTATAACGCGTTTATATTCGGCGCGATATCGGGTATAGCCGGATTCGCAGCCAGCTCTTCTTTCATACAGGACATCTATTGCTATGATGGTAATTGGCCGATCAGTCCAGTAGGTTTCTTCAGCGGTGCTGCTCCACCTTTTGGGAATGGTTATGAGACAATGATGTTCGCATGGGGTGAACAGGGTTGGATAAACTACGGGGCGGCTCCGGGAGGGACATATGCCTGGTGGGTAATGGGGTATATCATCCAGGATGATGTGATATTCGCACATCTGCATGACGGTTATTTCGTAAAAATCTATGTTGTTGATATTCCTCAGCATCCCGATCAGCCACTCAGTTACGGAATAACATTTCATTACGAATACCAATGCATTAATGGCCTTGCTCTTTTCACAACGGACAACACGATGGGCATTTATTGATCAGGGTACTGGTTATTTGTTCTCAATAACTTAGAAATAGAAATCTTATATGCATGTTAATGACAGCATAATAGCAAAAATGAATTTAACTGTATTCGAAAAGATTTAACCATAGGCAGGCATCTTGATACATCATCTAACTTTCTTTACTGATACTCCCGAAAACAGAATTTAAGTGATTCAGCAGGTTTCAGAGTTCCTGAACTCATCTTGACATCACATACGTAAAACTTTACACTCTATTTGGGTCTACCTCCATTGAAAGGAGGTGAGTTATGAGAGTATTCCTTTCCGCTATTCTGATCATATCCCTGTCATCTTCACTGGCTGATCAACCTTATGAATTGGGCTCCCGTCACATTCCAGGAACTGGTCCGACTGGGATAGACAACCTGGTTTATTCACAGACTTACAATTTTGAAAACTTGCTTAACGGTTACAGCATCTACGGCGCTGGTGATCGGTGGGCCTGCGATGACGTTGAGGTTATTGGTTTAGCCTGGATTCATGAGATCTACGTCTGGATGATCTGGACAGGTGGGCATGCCTCAACGATGAACTTAGTAGTCTCCAAGGATGATACCGGCGATTCCGACCCAAACACAAATACCGATGTGTGGGCCGAGAGCGCATCCTGTACTAACACATTCACCGGTGACAGTAGCTGGGGTTTTGACATCTACGAGAACCATATAATCCTCTATGAAGACTCGTATACTCTTGAGCTTCTTCCTGGTATTCACTACTACTTTGAAACCCAGGCTGATATCTCTGATAACTGCTTCATTCTTGTAAGTCACAATTACATCGGTGACTATTGCTGGTACAACGATGGTTCCGGCATATGGGAGAGGTCCGATGTTGTATTCGAACAGGACTCCGATATGTTCTTCGATTTCGACGGACAGTTTGCTGCTGTGGAATCTGAAACCTGGGGCAACATAAAAATCCTCTTCTAGAAGTTCTAAAGCCCCCCTGTCGCTTTATTGGTGGGTGGCACTGTTTGGGGCACTGGCGGGGCATCGTGACACATTATCGAACTTTCTCTGTTGATCCTCCCGATAAATGAATTAAGTGATTAAACAGGTTGCTGAGTTCATGGATTTTAGCAGCAGTATTCTCATCATTCAGTGATACTGCTGGATGTTCCACGCAAAAGTGGATAGTAAAAGAGCTTATCATAGTCGGCAATGAGCAACCCCTCCGAGCCGGGCATAGACATGACAAGCCCTTCCCTGGGGAAGTCCTCCAGGATTCGTCCGTGAACAGGCTCGAAGTTCTCCCAATCAATCCCGGTCAGAAGAACCTCGCATGATTCTCCTGTAGAGCAGAGATAGAGTGCGTCCGATACCCAGCATCGAACATTCAACCACTCAGTGGTGTTTTCCAGAAGTGTTCCGTCAGAGAGAACAAGGAACTGCTTTCCCTCATGCTCAGCCAGCAGACCATCCGGCAGAACCCAGCTAAGGACTTTCAAGTAAGATCCACCGTAGAAATCAATGAATGATCCCTCGGCAGAAATGCGGGCAAAAGCGAGCAGCGATCCCTCGTTCGCTATTGCTGCGAGATCACTGAAAGGACAATCTATATAGCCTGAACTGAGCGGAAGATCTTCATGAAACCGCGAGCCGTCCCGTAGATCGATAATTGTGTAGAACTCGTATTGCTCCTCAGCTGTTTCCCCTGACATGTATGCGATGTAGTCAGATGCATTAATGCCACAGGGCATGAAGGGATAGCCATAAAGCAGATTGGTGTCTGAGCTGAAGCTGAACTGAGGACCTCCACCAGCATTTTGTGCGAGAGCAACAGTCTTCGATCCTGAACCGTCGGATCTTGAAACGACCACCGCTAAAGGCGCGGGACCAACTTCCTCCAAACCGGGGGTATCAACGGAGATCGCGAAGCAGACCCACTCCCCATCTATGCTGGAACTCAGATACAGTGTTCTGCCCGTTTCGCTCCATTCCAATATGCGAGGATCCCAGTCGGACGACCACTCAATAGGTTCCAGAGGATGATCAATATTAACAAGACGAATCTCACCGCTGGAATCCACGAAGAGAACCTCTTTCTCGGAGATTGGTGTGAAGAGTTGTACATCCTCAGCAAGAAGGAATGGAGATTGAGAGATATCCTGACTCGAAGCATGTCCCGTTAGTGTCATCAGAAGTATCAGAATGAACGTGATTCGGCGTAGCGCAGGATTAGATCTTCCGTTCTCCGCGACTCTGTATCTCATTTTCATTCTCCATCCAACCCATCCGGTCATTGCTTCCCTATTGAACTGACAATAGCGGTAGCAGCTCAGACATGTCAATTTCATGAAGATCTGGAGAACTATCATTACTGCTGCTGCGGAAGCTTACTTCAGCGAAGCGAAGATCAGAACACTTAGCGTTTTATTCGACTCGCTACGCTCGCTCAGGGTAAACACACCAGTTCGCTATTC
>JAIOQY010000189.1 GCA_021108435.1 Candidatus Aegiribacteria sp. | reverse complement strand
AGTGATTGAAGTGTTAAACAGAGATGACAGTGGTAGAGAAAATATTGTTGAAAAACTGAAGACCGGACAGAAGAAGCCAACTCTTTTGAATATAAAACACCTTAAAGGCTGGAAAAAAATCTCATGGGCATACGCTCTGCTCTGGCTTGTTCTTACCGGTCAGCATCCGCTGAGGAGAAATTAATCAGTCTAAAATGTCGTGTTTAACGGTGGGTGGCACTGAGGACGATTGCGCCAAGCAGTACGGCAAACCAGAGGGTGGCGAACCGCATGATAATGGTGGTTACGGCAGCATCAACTTCCGGCATCGCGCTGATAAGAATCGCGCCAATGGTTATTTCGGTCAGACCAAGTCCACCTGGAATCATCGACACCGCGCCGGCGATAGTACCAGCTGAGTGAGCCAGCAGGGCAAGTCCCACTGAAAGCCCCGGTTCAATACCCAGTGACATTGAAACAAGACAGAGCACCATTGCTTCAGCACCCCATGAAAGGATCCCAAGCGGAACAGATATCATCAGGCTTCTAAGGTCGAGAAGCGCTGTGCAGTTCTCATGAAATCTCTCAAAGCTATCGCGGTGTCTGCTAACAGGCTTAATTCTGCATAGCAGGTTTGTGAGAAAACTGAATGCGCTCTTCCAGAGAAGGAATATCATTATCGAAAGCACAAACACAATTCCGGCACCTATGGCAATCATCGCTCCTTTATGTTCAACGAGAAAAAGCCCGATTATTGCGATTAGTATCATGCTTATCAGGTCGGTAACACGTTCAGCAACCACAACCGGTGAAGTTCTTGAAACTGGAATGTCCTTTCGCTCTTTCAGAAGGTAGCATTTCAGCAGTTCACCAAGCTTGCCGGGAGATACTGTCATGGAGAAACCCGCAACAAATACAGACATGCTTTCCAGACGCGGGATATGAACATCCACTCTTTTAAGGAAGTATTGCCATTTGAAGAATCTCAGTGTGTAATTAACCAGCGACAGGGAAAGAATAAGCGGTATCCAGTAGAAGGAGATCCTGGATACTGCATCTATAACCCTGCTGACATCAGATAAGAGTACTATCGCGGTATACACCGCTATAGCAAGGATCAGTGACCAGACAGTTTTTTTCAGATCAGATTACCCCGGTGCCGGGAGCCTTATCCGAAACAAGGTGGTTCAATTCTTCCACAAGTTTCTCAGTTCCGGGGATGTCATTGATAAGTTTAAGAGCCTTGGATGCCAACTGTGAAGCTTCAACCTTCTCACCCTGCATTGTGCATGCTCTTGAAGCAATTGCCAGTGCGTTAGCTTTGCTGGTATTCAGAAGAACGCTGCCTGATGGAATGAGTTCGAATGCTGTCATGGCCTGGACTCGCGCATCAACTGGCTGCTTCTTCTTGAGATAAAGCATGGCAAGGTTTACGTGAATTCCGCTTCTGCTTGGACCTTCCCGAAGTTCAAGAGCCTGTTTCAGAAGGTCCTCCGCTTCGTCCAGCCGAGAGTCTGATTCAATCAGCATTCCTGCGATGTTAATATACATTGTCGGCTTAAGTGATTCATCCCGCTCAATAGCGCTTCTGTAAAACTCTTCAGCCCTGTCGAGTTCTTTCCTGCCGCCGGCGACATATCCGAGCTGAGCCAGGGCCATTCCGCTTTTATCACCTTTTTCCATCGCGCAGGTTATGGTAGCTTCCGCATCATCATAATTCCCCGATCGTATATGAAAATAGATCAGAGCGTTAGTCAGAGGATCGGAAACACGTTTACTGTTCATATTTCGATTTAGATATCTGATCATTTCGTCTGTTTTTCCACTTGCGGCAAGTTTGGCTGCTTTCCGAAGCTGGATCTGCTTCCAGGTACCTGATCTGATAAGACGCCAGGCCAGGAATAGAACTATCAGAATTAGAAACGCTATAATTGTAAACCATACTGGGGGCATTAGTTTTCTCCATGATCTGTGTAATTCATATCGTATTCAGTGAAATCCGGCAGAGTCGTATCAGGGAGAAATGCTCCGCCTGAGATATCGTGAAGAGTGCAGTAATACTGTGGTGCTGTTCCCTTCCAGAACTCTTCCTCTCTGGTATTTTCTCCGCAGTATTCCAAGGCCAGCTTACCTGTAATTGTGCATATCACAGCCGTTTCGACAGTGTTCTCCGAAGGACCGGGAAAAGACAGCGTTCCGTCAACCGGATTATCTCTGAAAACATTCTTCATGAAACGGGTCCCTTCCGGATTGCCCTCTGTTATTCTGCAGCCTCATCCTCACAATATGGTTATCGTATCCCACCCACACGCTCGTGACAAGATCAGGTGTAAATCCCACAAACCATGCATCAGCGTAATCACTGGTAGTTCCGGTTTTCCCGCCGGCCTGTCTACCCGAATAAGGTCCTCCCCAGTACCACCTGCTTCCTGTTCCGGTTCCCTCACGAAGTACAGACCGCAGAATTGAACTGATCAGGTATGCGCCTGTTTCAGACAGTACTCTTCTGCCTGCTGAAGGCGTCTCGTTATCTTCAAGGACATTACCATATCTGTCTTCAACTCTGAGTATAGCTACAGCATCCCTTGCGATTCCTCCGGTGGCAAAGGGAATGTATGCCTGTGCCATTTCCAGTGGATTAACCATGCAGCTGCCAAGAGGCAGTGAATTCACAACTGGAATTCTTGAAACGATTCCCATCGCTCTTGCTCTTGCTGCGACAGCCTCTACTCCCACGGCCATTCCAAGACGAACAGCGGAAACATTAAAAGACCGGGCAAGCGCTGTTCGAAGCGTAACCATACCATGAAAAGTATGGTCATAATTCCTGGGTCGCCAGGATCCCGGGGACAATTCAACAACAACAGGCTGGTCAAGAATAGTGCTTCCCGGAGACCATCCCTGCTCGATGGCTTCAGCGTAAACGAACGGTTTGAAAGCGCTGCCAGGCTGACGGCGGGCCTGGACTGCACGGTTGAATTCACTGTCACGGAAATCTCTCCCGCCAACCATCGCCTTCACAAATCCTGTTTGTGGATCAACAGCGACAATTGCTCCCTGGATATAATCAGGAGCTCCCGAAGTAGAATCCTGTACAGCCTGCCAGTGAGCATATGAGCTTTCGAACCTGAGACGTTCTCCAGTATTCATGAACTCTCCTGAGGCAGAATCCCATACCGGCTCCATTGAGGTCAGAACGCTGTCAAGAGCCTGTTCAGCAAGTATCTGCATGTCAGGATCGAGTGTTGTATGAACTCGGAGCCCCTGTTCGTAGACAGCAGACCATCCGTATCGGTTAACGAGATATTTTCTGATATACTCGGAGAAATAAGACCATTCCTGTTCCACTTCAGGGCGATGGATATTAACGGTTAAAGAAGTTGAAATGGCATCTTCCGCCTGATCCGAGGTTATGTATCCTTCGCTGGCCATGACTCGCAGGGCAATATTTCTCTGATGAAGACACCTGTCTGGATTTCGAAGTGGATTGAATCCACTGGGATTCTTGACCATCCGCACCAGCATGGCGGACTGTGCAAGTGACAGTTCAGCCGATGTAGTCCCACCAAAATAGGTTCTCGCGGCGGCTTCTATTCCATAAGCCCCGGATCCGAAATAGATCTGATTGAGGTACATTTCCAGGATCTCGTTCTTTTCAAATTGTCGTTCAATCTCCATTGCGATGAACGCTTCCTGGATCTTTCTCTGTATCGTCTGATCAGGAACAAGAAACAGCCCTCTTGAAAGCTGCTGTGTAATTGTACTCGCGCCCTGGCGAGAACCGGTTGTGGTATTAACCCAGGCGGCTCTGATAATTCCTCTGAGGCTGATACCGCTATGCTCGTAAAATGATCTGTCTTCAGTGGCGATGAAACCGTTTATCACCCAGGGTGAAACTTCTTCCAGTAAAACCGGGTACCTGTTCTCAACACACGCGGTAGCCATAAGATCATTTCTACTGTCGTATATCTGAGTTGCAGCGGCAGGCTCATGCCCCCTGAGTCCGGCGACAAGAAGATTACCTCGAGCATCGCCAAAGGCGGAGCTGCAATCTCCATAAACCCGGAGCGCAAATCCGGTACTGAAGAAAATACCAATAATAACAGCCAGAGATAGCCAGTAGAGAACAGCTATCAGTTTCTTATTCATTCCTTTTTCATTCCTCCAGATCGATAGTATCATCAAAGGAACTCATTCTTCTGAAAAGGGGCTCCCCGGAATCATTGTAACTGAGGAAATAGGTGTATCTGCCGTCATTGCCCGTAAAGGTTATCTCGCGGCACCCATACCTGCCTGAAGGCTGAGACACAAATTCGGGATGATAATCACTTTCATAGTTCTCGTATGTTCTCCAGACAAGTCGATAACCGGATGGTATGCCCTGGAAAAGGAACAGGTTCCCGGCCCAGTAGATTACTCGCTCCGGATCATTATCACCGTTCATTTCAACGGCAAGAGCTCTCCATATTGATAGACCTACTTCGTTTTCCAATTTCTGTTCCCGCTGATGAGGGTCCAGATCAATAATAACCTGTGCCAGCGGTTCATTTATTCCCGATGTAAGCACAACCCGATAGGTTCGGGAGAGTGAGTCACGGGCTTCGACGATGTTACTGACCGAAAGGAAGAAATCCCGGAAACCAGCCAGCCGCTCAACTTCCTGCTCTATATCCGGTTCAATCCAGACTCCTGTTGAATAGAAATCCTGAAGCGATTCATGACGAGTTCTCAGAACGAACTTTGAGATGTAAGACATCTCTCTCCAGATGTTTACAAGTATCGAGAGATCAGCGGGGATATCAATGAACCGAGTTTCAGCTCTATCCTTGATAATCTGCATCTTCCCTGCTCTTCTGATATTACTTAAGACTAAAAGCGCATAGCTTTCCGGCTGAAGGTCCAGTATGAAATCCTGGAAATCGGTTCCGGACTGAACAGCAGCATTCAGCGATGTATAGCTCTGAATGGAATCTATCAGACAATCATCATATAACATTCTGACAACCCGGAGTTCGGTGCGTACTTCCGGATACTGAAGCACAAGATCGGCTAGCTGCTCAATTGTTAATGAATCTTCCTTCTCCGGAGGCAGCTCAATACCAAAACCATCGATTAACCATCTGTCATCGGTCAGAAGGAAATCAATCCGATTTATCGCCGGTTTTTCCATTCTTCTTATAGTACAATAGTAAGATGTCCGTATTTCACCGGGACTCTCCTGAATTGAAGTAAGGCGGCCACCAGCGTCAAAAGCCCTCCATCTCCCGAAAATCTGCTGGGGAGACAGGCTGTCAAAGGGGAGAGAATCAGAAAAACCCTCTGAAAGAAGTTCAAAACACGATGGATCATTCATTCCAAGCATGTTTGTGAATTTCAGCGCCACTTCCATGGGAGCATCCGGTAACACTATTATGGAATCAGATACATGTCCGATTGTGTTTTCAACAGGGACAGTGTCTTCATGAACCGGTTCTTCACCACAGGAAATGAGAAGACCAGTTGAAATCAGAATTAAAATAGCAAACGCTTTCATTCAACCCCCAATGTAATCTTCAACATCTCTTCCGGTGTAGTAATACCAAGTCGGACCTGGGAAAGAACGTTTTCATGAAGTGTGGACATTCCCTGGTTAACTGCGATTCTTTTGATATCATCTATCGTTGCCATTCCTGCTATTGCCGACCGTATTTCTTCAGTCATCTCGAGTACTTCGAATACAGCCAGGCGTCCATGGTATCCGGTACCGCGACAATTCCGGCAGCCTTTGCCTCGTTTTAGATTAGTACCACTCTCCAGACCAATTGATTCCCTTGTCAGCTTTGAAGGTGTGTATTCCTCAGAGCATTTATCACAAATTTTCCGAACAAGCCTTTGAGCAATTACCGCGACAAGTGTTGTTGAAAGAAGATACGGTTCTACACCCATATCAATCAGCCTGATGGCAGCTGAAATCGAATCATTTGTATGGAGAGTGCTTAGAACCAGGTGACCGGTAAGCGCACAGCGGATTGCGCTCTGGACTGTTTCTTTGTCGCGTATTTCCCCGACCATGATAATGTCAGGATCCTGCCTGAGAATGTATTTCAAAGCAGTAGAAAAAGTCAGATCAATTGCAGGTTGAACTGAAATCTGATTGAACTCGTTTGTAACGAATTCAATTGGATCCTCTATTGTAGTTATGTTCTTCTCTTTTGTGGCAAGTGTTATCAGTGAGGAATAAAGAGTAGTTGTTTTTCCACTTCCCGTAGGTCCGGTAACAAGAATCAGTCCGTTTGGTCTTTCAATGGATTTTCTATATCTGACCAGATCGGTCTCCGTGAAGCCAAGAAGCGATAGATCCTGCATCAGCATTGCCGGATCGAGGAT
The DNA here is from genome assembly GCA_021108435.1 of Candidatus Aegiribacteria sp. Classification (NCBI taxonomy): domain Bacteria; kingdom Pseudomonadati; genus Candidatus Aegiribacteria; species Candidatus Aegiribacteria sp. The sequence continues at coordinate 10,345 of JAIOQY010000189.1, read as the reverse complement.
TCTCAGTACTACTTTCTCACCGAAAGCCACAGGAACTGTTGATGCTCTTATTTCAACCGGTTTCCCCTCGAAATGGGTTCTGATTCTGCCGTCCTGAGGTCTTCTTTTATCGGCGATATTCAGTCCGGCAATCATTTTAATTCTGGAAAGAATTGGCAGATGCAGTTTCTTCGGGATTTTGTAGATGTCGTGCAGAACTCCGTCAATCCGGAGTCTGACTACTGTACCCTCTCTGTGCGGTTCAAGATGTATATCGCTGGCGCGTTCCTCGAAAGCATAGTGAAGAAGATGATTGACAGCGTTAACAATCGGGCTGTCAGTCGGCTCCACTTTCTTTGAAGTCTCACTGGAAACGTATCTTTCGAGATTGCCGAGATCAATACCGTCTTTTGAATCCATCTCTTTGACAGCGGCTGTTATCGAACCGTGCAATCCGTAAAACTGCCGAATCACTCTTGCTATTTCGGATGGTCTTCCAACGTGGAGTTCAATATCGCGGCCAAGCTGATGAACAAGATCTTCAAGAGGTCTTGGATTTGTCAGATTGCTTGTCGCAACCATTAATACGTTGTCGTATTCTCCGAAAACAACAAGATGATGCTTCTGAGCATATGCTCCCGGAAGAAGTTCGGTTACTACCTGATAATCAAGCTCAAGCGGATCGAGAACCTTATATGGCAATCCGAGCATTCCTGCCAGGAAAGTATAAAGTGATTCTTCAGGAACAAGACCCCGCTCAACGAGGATTTTAAGTGTATTCTCATCAGTAACATCATCGTATCTGGCAAAACGTTTCAGTCCGTTTTCGGATAGAATTCCAGCTTCATTAAGTATCTTTGGCAGAGTATTCAGGTCCAGATTCGGCAGTATATTCATATCACTTTCCTGATAAGGGGTTGAACTGGCTGATCCCAGATAAATGCTTCGATTATAGAAATGGATGCATCATATGCGGATTCCTGATCTTCAGCGTGAATTAATCCGATAGCCTCTCCATTCCTGATATCAATTCCGCCTGGAATGATCTGTTCCCACCCAACACTCGGATTAATCTTCTGATCAATACTGTATCTGCCGCCACCAAGACCGCGCACAACCTCACCCAGCACCAGAGCATCGACACCATTCCAGAAACCTGATCGTCCGGCAGCAATCTCAAATATTACCGGAGCTTCCGGAAGCAATTCAAAAGCACTGATATCTCCCCCCTGTGCTTCAACCATGAGAATAAATCTGGCAAATGCATTTCCATTGTCAAGAATTCTCCCGCAGTATTCAACAGCATCCGCTAATTCAGAATATTTTTCCGGATTCGCCTGGAGAAGCATGGAAGCGACAAGACGAATTGATAATTCACGAATATCCTGAGGTCCCTCTCCTCTGAGAACTTCAAGAGCTTCCTGAACCTCCAGAGCATTACCGGTTTTCAAACCGAGCGGTAAGTCCATTCCTGTGAGAAATGCTTCGACTCGTACACCAGCCTCCTTCGCGATATCTATAAGAGCCAGTGCAAGTTCTGTTCCCTGCTCCTCGGTTTTCATGAAGGCTCCATTTCCAATCTTGATATCAAAGACCAGAATGTCCGTATTCTCAGCAAGTTTTTTGCTGAGTATACTGGCGCATATAAGTGGAATAGATGTAACTGTAGCGGTTGCATCTCTCAAAGCGTAAAGTCTTCTATCTGCTGGAGCCAGGTCTTCCGATTGACCTGTCATTGCTACTCCGTTCTCCTCTACCAGTTTCATGAACCGACCTATTTGAATATTAACATTCATTCCGGGAATTGACTCAAGTTTGTCAAGCGTTCCGCCTGTATGACCCAGGCTTCTTCCGCTTATCATGGGTATCCTCAAACCTGCGGCTGCAGCAAGAGGCGCAAGGACAAGAGAAATCTTGTCACCGACTCCTCCTGTGCTGTGTTTATCGGCAAGCGGGAGACCATCTTCCCATTGAAGAACTTTTCCACTATCCCTCATTGCAAGGGTGAGAGATATGGTTTCAGCCGTGGAAAGACCTTTCAGATATGCAGCCATTAACCATGCGGAAACCTGATAATCGGGAATTTCCCCTGAAGCAACAGAAGAGGTAAAGTCGTAAAGATCCTGCCGCGTTACTTCTCTGCCGTCTCTTGTGGCAGAGATTAAATCTATGATCTGCATGCTATTTCTTCCAGATAACCCGCACAAGCATTATGAAGGCAATGACAAGAGCAGCAATTCCGCCAATCATCATCCATTGAGCGTCCTGCCTCTGAAAAATAAGAGCCGCCGCTCCAGCTGCGCCAAATACAATGGCAAGAATCAGGAATAGAAGGAGAGATCTGTCTTCCAGATGATAGACTTCGATAAAGTCGCTGACGGACATGGTTCCGCCAGGTAGCCCCGGATGTTGTATTTCATCAAAACTGTGTATCCGTTTCCGCTTCAGAAGTGACAGGACATCACTCGGTTCTTCAAAAACGTAATCCTCACCATAGGTCGTTCGAATCCTGTATGGAATCTCTTCATCCTTATCAGTTTCTTCTAAAATCTCAAAAGTATTATCCTGATTCTCGGTACTTTCGGACGAAAGTAGTTCTCCTGACTCATCGGTCTCCGCGTCCGATGAAGATTCAGGAACCAATCCTGATTCTGGTGGTTCAAACTCTTTTTCTGTAACAGCAGGAATGTCACTTTCAGCTGATTCCACTGCAGCATCAGGCCAGAGTTTTTTCTCACAATATCCGCACTCAAGGAGAGGCTGCCAATCTTCACCGGGAAGTGATACTTCTGCTTCTACAGGAATCCGGGATTCCCTGATCCATCTTCTGAGAGTATCGATATTTCCCGGAAGGAATGTCCTCCCATCAAACCGGAGGCGGACCTGAGCTTCTTCCGGTTCTTCAGGAAGCAGCTCTCGTAAGTGTGGGGCGAGTTCAGGAGATGCCTTACCCAGAATACCGCCTGGAGGAGTCTTTGGTCCTTCAATCTGAACCTCAGTGGAAAGACGCCCCTCCTTTGCCCATTTTACGATGATATCCCAGTCAGGAGCGATGTACGTATTACTCCCCATTTTTATCTTCCACCAGTTATCAGGATCCAGCAGCTTCTCAAGGTCACTGTTCGCAGTAACGGGTATCCATTTTTCAGCACCTGCAACCCTGTAGCTGTCATCCCTGGAAATCCTGTGTTCCTTTGCCCATTTGAAAAATGTCTCTCTGTTGTCAGCTCGATATGTTTTGCCTTCGTGTCTTAATTCGACAGCTTTTTTTACGGCCATATCAACCCCCTGTTATCGAGTTATAGTATTGTTCAAGCGTATACTCATAAGCGTGCTGATTGTCAACGTTAGAGAGCCTCCGGACATGGAATGAAAACTATTGAATCCGCGATCGCATGAACAGCCGAATCAGTATGTATCCAGCCCCGGTTCTCCGATATGTTTATCAGTCTGTCCAGATAAGCTTCCCAGTAATCAGGCACATTGTTGTTCACATGAAATCTATGATACAGAGCCGGACCTGGAAGGATGGACACAAGAAATGCCACCTGTCTTGTGGAAAGCTCCTTCAAATCGGCACTGAAGTAATGCCTTGCGGCGTCCTGAAACCCAAAAACGTCCGGTCCAAGTTCAACGATGTTCGCATATATTTCAAGTATTCTGTTCTTCGACAGATAAGTTTCGAGTCTCCATGTCAGAAAGACTTCCTGCAATTTCCTGGCATAAGTCTTTTCTCTTTCCAGAAATAGATTACGAGCAAGCTGCATGGAAATCGTTGAACCCCCTCTAACGAATCTGCCTCTTTCCACATTCGCTCTTATCGAATTTCTGATATGATAAAGACAAAAACCATTGTGTCCGCACATTTGAGGAGACCTTCCAGAGAAGGATGCAGCGAATCAAAAGGCACAAAGCAAGGATTCTCGAGAGTATCAAGATGTATATTTCTTATTCTACCCCAGCTGTCACGCATCAGGCATGATCCTCCCTGCCTGAGATGACCTATCCCGACAGGACTGCCCAGTACTCTTAAACCGGAAACATCGACTGAAGCATGAAAATCAGAATTGTCCGGAATCTCCCAGTCAAGAATGAACATTATGTCGAACGATACATCCCCGCCAAGCCTGAGCCCGCTGAGTCTGCCAAGTAATTCGTCCGGGATGGATTCAATCAGATCTTCGCCGGAAATACCCTCACTCCACAACCTCATCTCAAACCTCGGGTGCTGCTCAAAGCTGCCGGTAATGTCAAAATAGACTGGAACACTCCCGAATATTACTGAACCGGAGTCTATATTTACTTCCCATGAACTCATACATACGGTACTCTGGAATCGTAATCCCGCAATTGTATTGACGGTGTCATCCGAAAGAACGGTTGAATAAATCCTTACGGAATCAAGTCGGGCATCAACTGCGACTCCGATTGTATCACTCTCCACGAATTCAAGAAGAACAGTACCGGAAGGAGTAAAATCAATGTAGATATCACCAAATAGTGATTCAGCCTGAGAAATCAGAAATTCTCTCAGAGTCGAGATATCAGTTGACAGACTAACAAAAGATTTACCGCAGGCGTTATTCATTGAAAACAATATTTTGGCTGGATCACCATTAACTTCAGTGATAACCCCGCTGGCGGACAGTGTATTATTCAAGGTCGCGGTCAGGTTACCCTCCAGTTCAAAACCCTGAAGCATTTCAGGCAGAGCAAACAGTACCCCAGGTATTCGTTTGAACTGAAACCGTTTCACATGAAGGCTGTCGTATTCGAGACCTAACAGAATACTACCGGTCCCCCTGCCCCAATCACTGTCAAGCAGAAATGCTATCGAATCTCCGGGAGCCTTTCCGGAAAATACTCCGGATACAACAGCTGTTTCATCTTCATGAATGATTTCAATATGATTAAATTGACCAGGTGGGCATTCGCTAGTCTCAGGCTGCATTATCGCATCAGTATCTCGCTCAGGCAATCTCCAGGTTCCACCAGCCGCGAGCAGACTGTCGATTTCCGGAGATAACGGAGTACCGCTCCAATAGACAATAAGTTTATTAATCGTCAAACCTCTGCCAAGAAGGACAACTTCATCAAGAATGAGTATCTCCGGAGCAATTCTAACACTTCCGAATGAGGCGGCTTCGTCAAGTTCTCTAAGTGCTTTTAAGGTAATCCGGGCAGATACTGCATCAATCCCAAAGATGATAAATAGAAGCACCGTAACAGAGAAAAAAGCTGTTAAGGCAGCAAACCTCAAACTGAAGAGGCGCTTCAACAATTACCGCTTATCCAGAGCCTGAGCAATCTCATCCAGAATGGATCTTGCCGCCTTTCGCGGGTTATCTGCCTTCGTTACCGGTCTTCCGACAACCAGCGAAGTTGCGCCTGCCAGAATCGCGTCAGTGGGAGTTGCTACTCTTTTTTGATCATTCGAAGGTGCCCCTGAGGGTCTTATTCCCGGTGTTACTATCAGGAAATCAGGTCCGGCGACCTCTCGTACTGCAGCCGCCTCTACCGGAGAACAGACGACACCTGCCAGACCAGCATCTTTCGCAGAGACAGCCATTTTCGTTACCAGTTCCATCGGAGATCCGTTAAATCCGAGAAATGACAGGTCATCACCGGACAGACTCGTAAGCACTGTTACTGCAAGAATCCTGGTATTCCCTTCAGCTGCCTCTGCAGCAGCTTTCATCATTACAGCTCCTCCGGAAGCATGGATATTGATAAGTTCAGGTTTCAATCTGCATGCTGATCTGACCGCTCCGGCCACTGTAAAGGGAATGTCATGGAATTTCAGATCCAGAAACAGCGGGAATCCGGATTCAGATATCTCCCGCACAAGCGGGGGCCCCTCTTTAACAAACAGTTCAAGCCCTACTTTTATACCTACTTGAAGCCCTTTCAGCTTCTCCAGGAAAACTTTTCTGTCCTCCATCTCCCTGCTGGTTACAGCGATGTACAACCTTGTTTCACTCATTTACAACCACCTAAATTTAATGATTCATAAATATAACAGCATGGGGCCGGACGTCACTTGCGGCACTTATCATAAGATGCAGCTTACAAACCTTCTCTCGTTCCGTAATCATCACTGCCAAATATGAAGCGTATCTGACCTTGGTCTGCAGGCGAACAGGGTATTGTGACTACCAATAGGGATCGCCAGAATTTCCAGGAGAAAGCGCCTATATCTTCTGCAATAAATCCAGTAGACAGCGTTAATCCAAATCGTTTATATTTTTATTGGAAATATCATCAAAAAAGCAGTGTTCAAGTGATAAGGAGAAATTTTAACACAATCGCTGATAGCATTGATACAGATATCATAATCTCGTTCCTTCAAGCTAATACTGATGCAAACGGGAGGATTAACCAAAGTAACAAAATTAATGATTTATATCGTATTGACATTATCAATAAAATAACACACGAGGAGTAAAATGGCCGAAGCGAAGAAGCCCGGAGACAGAGGGAGAGGGATCATTCAGGAGGTGTTCGGAAGAATACCCCTTCCTGCTAAGTGCGAATCATTTGATCCAACCTACGATAAGTACTGGGAAAACAGAATATCCGATGATATCTATACTGAACCTGCTCGAAGAAGGGCTGAAGGTATTAAGGATTTTATCAGCAGCGGAGATTCCATTCTTGATGTTGGATGCGGGACAGGTGAGACTCTTGAATACCTCCTGGAAACCCGGAAAATAGAAGGATCAGGATTGGATATTTCAGATACGGCCCTTGAATTTGTATCCTCAAAAGGATTCAACACTCTGAATATCGATCTGTCTGATGAAAATACAGAATTGGATTCAGTTTACGATCATATCATATTGTTCGAGGTTGCTGAACATGTCATTAATACGGAAATATTGATGAAGAAGCTGAAAGGTAAATACAGAAAAGGCTTCTATGTATCAACCCCAAATCTTGGATATATCGCACATCGCTTCAGATTGCTATTCGGGAGATTTCCACTTACTTACATTTCCGACCCCAGGGAGCATGTCCGATACTGGACAGTTAAGGACTTCCTCGATTGGTCAGACTGGCTGGGATTCAAAAGACCTCAGGTTCTAGGACTCAGAGGCAAGATTAAAGTGTTTGGACTTCCAGCAAGATGGCCTTCACTCTGGGCAAGTGAAGTTGTATACAGGTTCACGCCTTAATTTATCACGTTAAGAAGAACATTCGCAATGCCCGATTCGAGCATTCCAAGCTCTTCAGCAGCTGCTTTTGAAAGGTCTATTACTCGTCCGCCAACATACGGACCTCTGTCGTTCACCCTGACTGTTACCTGCCGATTATTATCCAGATTGGTTACTCGAAGTACTGTGTCGAAAGGAAGCGTAAGATGAGCACATGTCATGGCATTCATATCGAATGTTTCACCATTCGCGGTCAGGTTGCCATGAAATCCCGAACCGTAGTAGGAGGCAACACCACGAGCACGGAATCCTGCTACTGCCCCTGAAGCTGAAATACCCCCCGAACGGTAGACCGGAGTGGATATCAATCCACAACCTGACAGAAGAAGAGAAATCAGGATAAGCGAAACTATCAGTTTCAGTCAGAATCACCTTCCATAAGCCGAATGATATCTTTCATGAGTTCATATGCCGCGTTTGGTCTTCTCATGAGCCATGTTCCAACCTGAACCATGGCAGCTCCGGCTGCAAGCAGTTCAAGTATATCCCCGGCACAGCTGACACCGCCAGACGCAAGAACCGGTATTCCAATCGCTTCTCTGGTTATAAATACCCTAGCCACCGTCAATGGAAGCAATGCGGGTGACGAGTAACCGCCAACCTTCCGTTTCAAAAGAGCTTTTCCTGTCTGCCAGTCTATCTTCATGCCGAGAAATGTATTACAGACCGTCACGGCGTCTGCTCCTCCTGCTTCTGCAGCCATTGCTGAATCTGTAATGCTGCCCTCGTTTGGAGTAAGTTTTACACTGAAGGGTCTGGAAGAAACGCTTTTTACAAGGGATGAAATCCTCTCGACAATCTCAGGTGAAGCTCCGAAAGCGACACCTCCGGCAGCAACATTGGGGCAAGATACATTTACTTCATATCCGAAGGGAACCGTAGACTGCTCCAATTTTTCTATGACTGCCGGGAATTCCTCAACAGTTTCACCGGCTACATTTACTATCAAAGGGCATGGCAGGCCTGCTGCCTTTGGGAGGAGTATCTCCAATACTTCATCGACACCGGGATTCGCAAGCCCTATTGAATTGAGCAGGCCGAATCTTGTCTCGACTATTCTTGGCGGCTGGTTCCCTTCACGTGGCTTCAGAGTTGTCGCCTTGGATATGACTGCAGCCGCTCCATCAAGAAAACCCTGTTCCATCAGCTCGAGTCCAAATCCCGCAGTACCGGATGCAAGAAGAATAGGGGAATCGAATTCTCTGTTCCAGAAAGTCCATTTACCCGTTTTATTCATCGGTGAATCCCCTCCCATCGTTCCCAATCGATTGAATCAGCCGGAAGAACATAAGTTATCCCGGAGTCCGCTGACAAGATCGGTTCATTGAATCCTTCATCGTTTCATTCACCGTTTACCCGGAGGCGAGTGACGGATGGTTATTATGTTTATCTGGACGATTACAGACTATGACCGCCAGTTAATCTAAATCTTCAGAAGACAGATGTAGGCTGATCTCCTGAAACAGTCTGAAACATGGATACACTGAAGTGCTCGAAATGCGGCAGTTTACAATTGCCTTCCCCCGGCGGGATAATGACTTTTGTACTACTACAGATGCATCAGTTTCCAGTTATCATGGCATGAAAGTAACTGCAATTCCCCGAATCGCGTATCCAATCAGGAACACAATGGTTACCTGATCCTGATGCAGAGTTCCGTGGTCCGCAAGCCGCAGGCCTCCACCACAACCGTGTAACAGCCTGTGGATAGCGTATTATCAGGTATCCATGCGAAGCTGTGTTCACCACGGGATTGCTGGGAAATCTCCCACGAGTCTACGATATGTCCTGAAAGGTCGTAGACGGAGATATTCACATTCGAAAGATCCTGGAGGTTGTAACGTACCGTAACCAATGATGTAAAGGGATTTGGAAGGCAGCTGCAGGATAAAGCATCACCCTCCGGCAATACCTCGCCTTCAATGTAGGTGCACGGGCCGAATCGAAGCAGCCAGGTGTCACCGGTTGCGGGTTTCATTTGCACAAGGCTGGAAACGAAATACCCACCATCGAACGTGGAACAAATATCAAAAACAGCGACATTGACATATTCCCAATTGTCAATGAGCATGTCCCATATTACATTCCCAAAACTGTCCGTCTTCATAAGAAATATTTCATTGTTATGTCGGTTAAAGGTCCACCCCGTATGTATGTGACCTCCATCAGATGTCTCCAGGAATTCCACGGTCTGCCCAATATCCAGTCGCGAGTCCCAGAGCATGTTACCAATGGCATCCAGCTTGAATACTACCGTATCGTCAGTGCTCATCTCTCCGGTGATTCCTATGAATCCGCCGTCTGCGGTCTCATGTATGTCCCGTACAAACGACAAGCCGAAGCCGAAGTCGAATACCGACTGCCATTCCAGCTCTCCGGCAGAATCCGTTTTCAGTACGCAGCAGACGTAGTTGTAATCTGGAAACATCGTCGATGCTCCAACGATGAATCCGCCGTCCGAGGTCTGGTGTACCGAACGAGCGAAATCATCCTGGTTGATGTCATAAGTGGATTCCCATTCAACGTTGCCAAGGGAATCTGTCTTCAGCAGAAGTACCACATTATCTAACCAATAGCCCTGGCCTCCTGCGAAGATGAATCCACCGTCCAGTGTGTGATCGGAGCCGTAAACAAACTCCCCCTGAACGGGAATTCCGATCAGTTTCTCCCACAGCGCTATGCCTGAATCGTCTGTCATTATTATCCTGATGTCTGTTTCATCATCCGGGTAGGCATAACCTGAAAGAAGGAGGCGGCCGTCCTCAAGGAGTAGGACATCCTCGATACTGGCCCTATTGAAGATGGAAATGTTTGGCTGGTATGTGTGTTCCCAGAGCATGTTGCCCAGTGAATCCGCCTTGAAAAGCCAGAAAGTCCTTTCGGAATAACTATTCCCTATACTACCGCCGATGACTACTCCGCCGTCCTGTGTGGAGACAATACTGTTCGGAGATTCCCATACACCCCTGTCGTAGTACCTGGTCCAGAGAGTGTCCGGCTGGCCGAGGGATACGGAAGTCAGAGTAAGTAGTAAAAAAATGATGAAGGAAATGGAACGTGCTTGATTTAGCATAATATTATTCTCCTTATCCAATAATTTGTATGAAGCGGTAATTACATGAATGTATAAAGGCATAATATTCTTTGTTTAA